>CAJVYK010000051.1 GCA_913009865.1 uncultured bacterium | reverse complement strand
CAGAGATTGAACGGGTATGTCGAGATTTGCCGGTCAAACGATTAGGCCTGTTTGGTTCCGCTTTGAGCCAAGATTTCTCTCAAGGTAGTGACGTCGACGTTTTGGTGATTTTTGATTCGGGCGAAAATATCGACCTTTTCGATAAGTATTTTGAATTAAAAGAGCAATTGGAAGAAATATTTAAACGAGAGGTTGATCTGGTTGTTGATAAAAAATTCAAGAACCCTATCCTAAGAGAATCTATTGACAGGACAAGGACAGTTATTTATGAACGATGAAACAAGAAAAAGCCTTATTGATATCCTCCAGGCAGTCGAAGAGATACAAAATTTTGTTTATGGAATGGATTTCAAGGCATATCAAAACAACACCGTTACTCAAAGAGCTGTCGAAAGGGACTTTGAAATCATTGGAGAAGCTCTTAACAGGATTAAATACACAGATAACGAATTACTGGAAAAGATTTCCGAGCATCATCGCATCATAGGGTTCAGAAACATCTTAATTCATGGTTATGATATTGTTGATGAGGCCATTGTATGGAAAGCTGTTACAAACCACTTGCCGATTTTAATCAGAGAAATAAAAGAAATATTGAACGCCTGACAAAATACGGCAATAAATTCGGCAAATATGATGTGCTTTTGTTAGTAGCAAAGCCGGCGAAGCTCAGCCCGGCAATACGGTAATCGGCTGTTTTGAGAAACTTGAAATAGCGTACTACATAGAATGAATACAAAAAAACCTGGATTCACGTTGTTATTATGAGTACAGTATTTCGCAGAGGTAATATATGGGGCAAATCAGAATTACACTACCGCAGAAAAAAATAGAAGGGTTTTGCATCAAATGGAAAATTTCAGAGATGGCACTGTTCGGGTCTGTTTTGTCGGACGAATTTCGTTCCGATAGCGACATCGACGTACTAGTCAGTTTCAAGGACGATGCCGGATGGGGACTGTTCGATTTTGTGGATATGATTGATGAGCTTAAGGCTATCTTTGGACGAAAAGTTGATTTAGTTGAAAAAGGTTCGTTGAGAAATCCGTTTCGAAAACAGACAATACTTTCCAGCAATGAGGTAATATATGCAGCCTGACCAGAGAGATGCCGCTTATTTATGGGATATGCTCGATGCTGCCCGGACGGTGGAACAACTGAGTTCCGGCCTGGATTTTACCCAATACTCAAATGACCGAAGGACACAACTTGCGGTCGAACGGTCTTTGGAGATTATCGGTGAAGCGGCAGGCAGGGTATCGGCCAAGTTCTGCGCCGCTCATCCTGAAATCCCGTGGCGACAGATTATCGGCCAGCGCAATGTTCTGATTCACGAATACGGTGAAATCAAACAGGAGCGAATCTGGAAGGTAGTCGTAGAAAACATTCCGCAGTTGATTGAGTTGCTAAAACCATTTGTTTGAAAGCCGGTGGGGGCCAGCCGAGCAATACGGTGATGGTGGTGCTGTAAAATAGTGTAGCTTTTCAACGAATGAGTATCATAATTACGTCACGGCAGAATAAATGATTATCCAAAATAGTTTGGAAAGGGATTGGAGATTATGCGAAAGTTGTCCCACAAATGGCCTGTGAGGATTACTCTATGGGGGGGGGTTCATACTAGCCATCTATGTATTCTTCAGCCTCGAGCCGGTACAGTATTTTTTCTTTTTGAAAACAAAGTCCGGACTGTTCGATGCCACAGTGTTTTTACAAAAGGTCGTTTGTGTTACTTTTTTATCGACAATAGTTTGGACCGCTTATGGAATCGCCTGTCTTTTCGCACGAACATGGGTAAATTGTGGAAACTGCAAGTTTTCAGATGTTATACAAGACTCCAAAGAAATAAAGTGCCGATTAACTGGTTACAATTATCCTATAACTTACTCTTGCAAAGAGTCCAAACCCAAAGAAGTCGAGGAGGTAAAAGATAGCAAGGTCGGCAATTGTTAAAATGATGCTGAACTTAATTTTTCTCAAGGCCAGTTGAATCTGTGAAATTACAGTTTTACATTGTGGCGTTGTGGGTTTACAAGGCAAAACCAAGGGCAGCCACGCAGATCCCGCCATTTTCTTGCAAAGACAGCTAAAATTTCCCAATTTACCCCATCTCATCTACCCATCAACGCATTTACTCATTCACTCTATTTCTAACATTTTCAAGCAGAATCTATCAGTCATGCCCGCAATGTAGTCGGCAACCGTCCGCTGCAAACCTTCCCGGCTTATCAACCGTTGAAAGTAGCCCGGCATTAACTGCGGTTTTTGGCATAGTCTTTCGAAAAGTCGCTCAAGCCAGCTTCTGACTTTATCTGCTGTTTGTATTATTGATTTGTGCAAATAAAAGTTCTGCAGTAAAAACTTTTCCAATTCAGTAAGTTTAGCTTCGCTTTCTGCTGAAAGCACAATTAAATTTTCGTTATGATGACAGACGTCGTCAACTGTTTTTACATTTGCCTCTGCGATAGCTTTTTTGCTTGTATCGATACAGTTGCTGACAAGTCTTTCGATAATTGCTTTTGCGGTTCTTGTTCTTCGTACGCTTTTGTCCTTCATTGCTTCGGCGTTTATCCGGCTTTGTGCTTCTGTGAATATTTCTATCGTTTTTAACTGTTCGGCTGTTATCAACCCTGCCCGCATACCATCTTCGAGGTCGTGGCAGTTATATGCGATACGGTCGGCGATGTCGGCGATCTGTCCCTCAAGGGAGCAATTTGGTTCACTGAAAATCTTATCCTGCGGTTTATCACAGGGACTTCGGTGTTTTGCTAATCCGAGGCGGGTCTCATACATCAGATTCAGGCCGGTAAAATCCGGATATGGGTGTTCGAGTAAATCGACAATTCGCAATGTCTGGCGGTTATGCTCGAATCCGCCGAACTCAGCCATTAAATTGTTCAGAGCTTTTTCGCCGGCATGTCCGAAGGGCGGATGCCCCAAATCGTGTGCAAGGCATATTGCCTCGGTGAGGCCTTCATTTAGCTGAAGCGCTTTTGCGGCGGTTCTTCCTATCTGGGCCACTTCAATACTGTGTGTCAGACGCGTGCGGTAATAGTCGTCCAATCCTGGTGTGAAGACCTGGGTTTTGCCTTCCAGGCGGCGGAAGGCGGAGCAGTGTATTATACGGTCCCTGTCGCGCTCGAAGTTTGAGCGGTACGGGTGCGGCTTTTCCGCCAGCGCCCGACCCCGGCTCAGATTTTCACTGACTGCATAATTGGCAAGTTCTTCAGACATATCTCGTGGCTCGTAACTCCTGCCCCGTGACTCGTATACGAGACACGAGTAAAGGTCACACTTTTATAAACAGGGCAGGTTGTGCTCTTTGCTTATCTGTTTTAATTGCTCAAGAAGCTCAATCAAACTTTGACTGATAATATCGGTATCGCTGCATACGTTCATAAAATTCGTATCCCCGTCCCATCGCGGAACAATATGGATATGGAGATGGCCTGGTAAGCCGGCTCCGGCGCATCGGCCGAAATTCATTCCGACATTGAAGCCGTGTGGTTTTATCGTCGCCGAGAGGGCTTTTTGTGATTCTCTGACCAGCTTGGTCAATTCCAACAGTTCCTCATCATCTGCCTGCTCGAGGTCGGGGATGTGTCGGAGCGGCGCTATCAGTAAATGTCCATTGTTATATGGAAAGCGATTCAGTATTACGATGCTTCTGTCCGTGTGCCATAACACCAGATTTTTATCGTCATCCTGTGGGTTTGCGTTGGCCTGGCAGATAAAACAATCACTGCTGTCGCTCAAGCCCTGAACATATTTAATTCGCCACGGCGCCCACAGATTTTTGTGTTCCATAATTCGTATCTCAATTTTCCAGAAGCTGCATTGTCAGATTCTGCTTGATAGTTATTCTGGGGTTTACGCCGATAGCCATAGGGAAGGATGCCCTTAACTGCATCTGGTACTGCTGGTTGTATCGTTCTATTCGGCCTGCGTCGATATTGAAAATTTCTTCGCCCTGACCCTGTAAATCCAGCACCTTATAGCTTCCGAGGAAGCCGAACATACCGCTCATTCGGAATCTGCCGTCAGGGTAAGGCATTGGCCAGTTGCGCGGGACTGATTCGGCAAGTGAATAGGAACTGCGTATCACGGCGAATCGCCCTTTTTCACTCTGGCGGATTTCATCGAGCGTATAGATAACATCTCTTGCTTTTTGCAACACCATCGGCGTAGGTACAGAAAGTTTAGACTCCCATGTTTGGCCTACCCCGACCCCTTCGACGGCTTTTTTCTGGCTGGAGATAGAATCCCATAGGAACCATTGGGTGGCTATAAAGTCGCTTATCATATCGGGTTCTTTAACTCTGCCTCTCTTGCTGTTTGGCCGGAATGCTTTTTTGCCAATCTCGCGGATTAGCTTGTCTAATTGCGAATAGTCTTCTATTTTGCCCGTAGGTCCGACAGTGAATGTGAAAGTTTTACCTGCGAAACTTTCTGCGGCGTCTTTTTTTGTAGTTCGCCGGCCCTTGCGTGCGCTTCGCTTGATTTTTACTGATTCACAGGTTGCCTTGATAGTTGTAAGGCCGTATGGCTCTACTTCAATGGGTCTGTAGGCAACAACCGTTTCCATTGTTTCGGAGGATTTCTCGACCTTGTTCTTACCCGGCTTGGATCCGCTTTTCGTCGGTCCCCAATCAACTTCAATATCTCTGCTGGAGACGAACTTGTATCGCAGGGTCCGGTCCTTTTGAAAATCTACGGTTAACAGTTCTTTTTTTCCTGCGGAGCCATTGCATCCTGCAAGGACACTCAATCCGAGGACAGTAAAAATTGTTAGCGTAGTTTTCAATTTTGCTCCTTTCGGCGTATGGCTAACGTATAGCGTTTAGGTTGTTTTTTCACCGGAGCGTAATCTTCGGTTTCTATCCGCTATTCCGCTGTTTTTTATCTGAGTATCTTTAATCAATTTTTTCGAGGCTGGAGAGACGAGTAACACCTATCTTCAACGCAGTAGGCCTACTGTCGTTTTGCTGTTTGGTTGATGGGTCGAGGATAACCCACTCTGACCGTAGTTCTTCAAGCCATTTTTTGACTTTGCCGGTAGTCAAATCCAGCTTTAGCCAGCCGGTATATGTTTCGGTATTATCGAACATTTTTATAAGGTCGCTTGTCGCTTGTTCTTTATATAGTTGCTCTGCCATTTCTGAGGTGGGGATGGCGTTCATCTCAACGACGGCAATCTGTTGGTTATCCAGGTTTTTGATTTCTTTTAGCGTGTAGATTTTTTCATACGATTTTGGGCCCATCAAGCCGAAAGAAAAGGACTTTATACTGCTCCAGTTATCGCCTGTTCGTAATTGGTTTTTATCGGAGTCCGGCAGGGCTAAGGTTTCGTGACGTTTTTTGATTGCGTCAAAGGAAAGCAGCTCTAACGCCGTTCTGTTGCCCTTGACCGCGGCCTGTGCCTGTTTTACATCGACAACTTTTATGACTTTACCGGCAGGTGCAATTTCTATCGTATAACTTTGTCCAATTAGTTTTGCCAGGGGATTGTTTCGGTCCTTTTCCCTGAAGCTGTCAAAATCCAAAACAGGATTGTCCTTAATCATATAGAGATATTTTAGGCCTTCGATTGTAATCTTTGCAATGGCATTGCCTTTGTCGTCGACGCTTTGTATCTGCTGAGTGAAGGTCATTTCGACTCTGTTGCCGGTGCTGCCATCCTTGAAGTTGGCCTTACTTAGCGAGCTTCCCTCCCATTTAACGTTTTTTTCCGCCTGCGTTGTTATCTTATAAGTTGTTGAATCCCCCGGAGTGAACTTCAATGCCAATCTGACCGGCTCTGCCGCAGCGGCTTTTGGCGCTTGTTTTTCGAGTTCGGCCTCAAGTTTAACTTTTTTCCCGCCGGGTGGGGCACAACCTCCTGTCATAAGAAGCGAACAAATTACAGCACTTGCTAAACCGACTGAAAATTTCGTTCTTTTAGAAAATATCATCGTTTGGTCTCCTTAAAAAATTAATTTCGCGGCAAATTCAAATTGCAATTATACATTTTGCCCGGCCAAAGACAACCGATTTTCCTTTATTTCTCTTTAATTGGCGGTTAGAATCAAGTTTTCGGACTTTCAGGTTGTTTTATGAACCGGTTTTGGATTTTTGGAAAAGGGCAAAGACAATGAGAAGCGATACGGTTAAAAAAGGTTTTCAGCGGGCGCCTCACAGGGGCTTACTTCACGCCTGCGGATTAAGTGATGCCGATATTGACAAGCCGTTTATCGGCATTGCCAACAGCTACTGCGAGATAGTGCCGGGCCACGTTCACCTAAATAAGGTTGGCCGGGTTGTCAAAAGGGCTGTTCGCCAGGCGGGCGGGAGTGCTTTTGAGTTTAATACCATAGCGGTTTGCGACGGCATTGCTATGGGCCATACGGGTATGAAATATTCGCTGGCCTCGCGAGAAATTATCGCCGATTCGGTCGAAACTATGGGGCGTGCACATTGTTTTGACGCTCTTATCTGTATCCCTAACTGCGACAAAATTATACCGGGTATGTTGATGGCGGCGGTTCGGCTGAATATCCCGACTATTTTTGTTTCCGGCGGGCCTATGGCAGCCGGCAAAACAGCCGGCGGAAAAACCGTTGACCTTATCAGCATATTCGAAGGCGTAGCCGAATTCAACGCCGGCAAGATTGACGAGCGGCAGCTAAAAGAACTCGAACGCACAAGCTGTCCGGCCCAGGGAAGCTGTTCGGGAATGTTCACAGCCAATTCGATGAACTGTCTTTGTGAGGCGATTGGGATGGCTCTGCCCGGCAACGGCACAATCCTGGCGGTCAATCCGAAACGCCAGAAGCTCTACGAAGCGGCGGGCAGACAGATTATGTCCCTGATTGAAAAGGACATCAAGCCGTTGGATATAATCAATAAAAAATCAATTGATAATGGTTTTGTGCTCGATATGGCGATGGGCGGCTCAACGAATACCGTCCTGCACGCACTGGCAATTGCCGGCGAAGCCGGCATCGAATATAGCATTGAACGGATAAATGCCATTTCCCAAAACTGTCCCAATATCTGCAAGGTCTGCCCTTCGAGTAAGTTCCATATAGAGGATGTCGATGCCGCAGGAGGTATAAGCGCAATACTAAAAGAAATCAGCCGGGCTGGAAATCTTCTTAATACCGATTGCCTGACGGTAACAGGTAAAACGCTGGGCGAAAATATAGCGGATGCTGAGATTAAAAGACCAGAGGTCATTCATTCACTTGATAATGCGTACTCGAAGACGGGCGGGTTGGCGATTCTAAAAGGTAACCTGGCTCCCAACGGCTGTGTCGTTAAATCAGCCGGCGTTGCTGATGCGATGCTGACTCATAGTGGCCCTGCGGTTATTTTCGACAGCCAGGAAGAGGCCTGCGATGGTATTTTAGCCGGCAAGGTCAAGAGCGGCGATGTTGTGGTGATTCGTTACGAAGGGCCGAAAGGCGGGCCGGGTATGCAGGAGATGTTAAGTCCCACAAGTTATATCGTGGGGGCCGGGTTGGGTGAATCGGTTGCACTGATTACAGACGGGCGCTTTAGCGGCGGAACAAGAGGTGCCTGCATTGGTCATATCAGTCCCGAAGCGGCGGTAGGCGGGCCGATCGGGTTATTGAAAGACGGCGACATAATAGAAATTGACATCCTGGATAATAAGATAAATGTAAAACTGTCTGATGACGAGTTGGCCGAGCGCAAAAAGAGCTGGAAAGCGCCTAAGCCAAGAATAACAAAGGGCTGCTTAGCCAAATATGCCTCGATGGCCACCAGCGCCGACACCGGTGCAGTCCTGAAGTGGTGAGATAAATGCCAACAGAGAAGAAAACACCTTGGTATATTGCGGGTTTGTATTTTGAATGTCAGCAGTGTGGCAGATGCTGTTCCGGGCCTGGCGAAGGTTATATCTGGGTAACCAGGCCGGAAGTTAAGTTCATCGCTGATTTCCTGAAAGAGACAGCAAGCCGGTTGCGGCGTAAGTTCTTAAAGCGCGTGGGGTTTCGCACAACGATTATCGAACAGCCCTGCACTAAAGATTGTATGTTTTTGCGGAAAATCGACGGCCAAAAGAGATGTATGATTTATTCTGTTCGGCCGAGCCAGTGCAGAACCTGGCCGTTCTGGCCGAGTAACTTAGCTAATCCGAATGTCTGGAATAAGGCGGCTGCAAAATGCAGGGGTATCAATAGCGGGAAGTATTACAGCTTTGAGGAAATAGAAAAAATCAAGAAAGAAAAATGGTGGCAGATTGCAAAACAAACGCCCATCTCTTAAAAAGAGTGGCTGAAATTTATAACTGGCTGGATTTGCAGACCCGCCGTTACAGTAATCCGTCCGGGCAGTGCAATGCCTGCGGCAAATGTTGTGATTTCGAAAGTTACAGCCATCGTTTATTCGTTACCTCGCCGGAATTGATGTATTTAGCTGCAAACCTTGGCGCCGAAAACATAAAGCCGCAGACAACCAGCCGATGCCCCTACAACATCAGCGGTAAATGCACGGTTTATGAATATCGTTTTGCCGGCTGTAGAATCTTTTACTGCAAAGCTGATGCGGATTTTCAAAGCGGATTGAGCGAGTCTGCCCTGAAGAAATTCAAATCAATCTCTATGGAATTCCAAATCGACTATCGCTATACCGACCTGGCCGCTGCGTTGAATAGTTTTATCAGCTAATATTTGTCAATCGGCAGGGGGATTGTTCCTTGCGGGTCGCGCAGATTGATATATTTTACGCTATTCAGTGAGCCGTATGTTTTGTAATAGTCGTAAAGTCTGGCCAGTTTATCTTTATCGGTAGCTTCCAGATGTCGCTGCCAGGCGCCGATTTCAGCTCCCCAGATAATTTCTGTATTGTCATTTGTGTACAGGATGATATGCGAAGCCCTGCTGTTCTGACGGCCGTTAAAATTGCTTACGTCGATTCTGTCGATTTCATAAAGCAGGGGTTTATCAGGTGTAACAAGTTCGTCCATTCGGTCGAGCCGGGCCAATACAGCTACAGCCGCTGCGAGGTCGTCTCTCCGCCAAATTTCGCCCGGCTGCGGTTTTGTTATTACCGACAGCCCCTTTACCTTTACGATAGGCAGGTTCGGCATCGGTACAAAATCGAGCACAATCAGTTCGTCATCCACGTAAAATTTGTGCAGACCTGATTTGACCATGGCCAGAGGTTTTCGCCACCGCCCTTCGATGAGGATGCTGTCGTGGGTGGTCTGCACTGTTACATCGTCCAGCCATGCAACCAGTGCCTCAATATTCTGTTGCACCGACCGTGCGGTGTCTTCATCAGGTTTCAGGTCTTCACCGTCAGCCCTGGCTGCGGCGTAAATTTTTTCCTCGAGCTGGTAATTAACCCAGGAAGGAGGATTAACCAGTTTCAGGGTGGCTGAACTTTGCGAAACAGGGTTGGTCTTTTTTACATATTTGCTCAGGAATGCAAAGCCGATTCCTACGGCGGCAAAGATACAAACTACTGCCAACACTTTCAAAATACCCTTCAAACTCGGACTGTGAGCTGTCTTTATCTTTCTTTTTGAGGTCCCGAGCTTGAATGATATTCTTTTAGCTTTACGTTTTGTCCGTTTTCTTTTGGCCACTATTATCTCGTATCTTGTGGAGCGTATCTCCTGTCTCGCTTCACGAGCGACGAGCGACGAGCGACGAATACGCTTCCTCGATGATTTTTACACACAAGCCACTCATCGAAAGTCCTTCTTTTGCCGCTGCTCTTGGTAAAAGTGAATGGGTTGTAAAGCCCGGAATAGTATTAGCTTCCAGGGCGTATGCGATATGGTCTCTGCTCAGGATAAAGTCAACTCGCCCAAAGCCGCTAAGCCCGAGCGCATCGAAACAATCCGTCGCTGCCGCCTTGATTTTTGCTGTTAGTGTCGGCTCTTCGATTGTCTCGAAAAGAAACTTTGTCTTCTCGTCGATGTATTTTGCGTGATAATCGTAAAATCCGGTCTTGCTTTTAATCTCGATAATCGGCAGCGCCCGCCCGCAGAGGACACCGACCGTTACCTCCCTTCCCGGTATGAATTCTTCTATCATACAATCGCCGAATTCGCTCAGGCATTTTTGGGCGGCGGCAATAGTCTTTCGTGGCTCGGAAGTTATGCTGACACCGACACTGCTGCCTTGCTTTATTGGTTTTATTACATATTTATCTGCGAACTGCCGGATTTGCCCTTCGAGTTTCCCGATATCGGTATTGGCGTCGAATTCAATTGCCGCGGGCGTATCTATACCGGCCTGGTGCAGGGCCTTTTTGCTTGCCATTTTGTCAAAAGCTAATCTGCTTGCCGCCGGCCCGCTGCCCGTATAAATGAGCGATTTGTCTTCGAGTATTTGCTGCAATTGGTCGTCTTCGCCGAATTCGCCGTGCAGTGCAGGAAAGAACACCTCAATACTGTCATCTTCCAGTATATCTAAATTACCCGGCCCAATATCGGCAATTGCGACATTCAGGCCGGCTTCTTTTAACGCCCCGGCGACGCAATTGCCGCTTTGGATGCTGATATTGCGTTCGGCGCCGATACCGCCGGCAAGAACAGCTACTTTTAATGGCTCAGGTTTGCTCACTACAAGTTTCCTATTTCCTGTTAACTATTTGTTTTTCTGCCGCCAAGGCACTAAGGTTTTCGGTTTTTATATTTTTTATTTCTTGGTGCCTTGGTGTCTTTGTGGCTAATCCATTCAATTCCAGATTTCGATTTCAAGTTCCAGCTCGATGCCGAACTGTTCCTTAACTCTTTCTTTTATAGCATCTGTCAGTCTCATAACGTCTCGGCTCTTGCAATTTTTTTGTGCGATTATGAAATTTGCATGTTTTTCGCTTACGACAGCTCCGCCGATTTGCAAACCTTTCAAGCCGGCTCTATCTATCAAAGCGCCAGCCGACCCCCCCCTCGGGTTTTTGAATATACAGCCGGAATTTTTTGTATTTAACGGCTGATTATTCTTCTTATAAATCCAGATTTCCTTTACCGTTCGCATAATTTGCTCAGGGTCGGCGGGGGCCAGTTTCAACTGGGCGTTTAGAATGAATTTTGCGGTGATGTTTGTGCAGCGGTAGTCAAACATCAGTTCCGGTTTGCTTTTTTCAAAGATGTTTCCCTGACTATCCATCAGTGTGACGGTTTCTACTGCGGCGCCGATATCGCCGAAATTACCGCCGGCGTTCATTTTTACCGCTCCGCCGACCGAGCCGGGAATGCCGGTCAGTGCTTCGATGCCTGAAAGTCCTTTTTTGACACAGGTTAAAACCAGCTTAGCCAGTTCCGCACCCGCCCATGCGGTGAGTCCGCCTTCAGGCGGGTCAAATTGTGTCTGTGCGAACTTTTCCGTCTCGAGCTTTATCACCGCTGCCCGCAGGCCGTCGTCACTAATCAGCAGATTGGAGCCGGCGCCCATTACATAAATCGGTATGTCGTTTTCATTGCACCGCTGGACGATTTGTTTTAGTTGTTCAACGGTTTTCGGCCTGGCAAAATAATCAGCCGTCCCTCCCAGACCGTACCATGTGCACTTGGCTAACGGATAGTCGGTTTCAACTATTTGCTCTAATCCATCGAATATACTCATCTGCCACCTTCCAAATATCACCTGCGCCCATAGTAACCACCAAATCGCCGGCAGTTGTGTTGTCCTTTAGATAATCGCAAATCCGGCTGAAGCCATCGATAAATACCGCTTCTGTGCCGTTGGCCCGCATTTTTTCGACCAGTATTTGCGAGTTAACCGTTTTTTTAGCCGACAGCGAGTCCCGGACGAAATAAATCTCCGGCACAATGGTTACATCGGCCAGCTTAAAGCTTTCTGCGAAATCATCAAGTAAAAATCTTGTTCTGCTGTATTGGTGCGGCTGAAAAATACACCAGATTCGTTTTGGCTGGTATCTTTGTCGTATCGCCGCAAGCGATGCTCTGATTTCGGTTGGGTGGTGGGCGTAGTCGTCAAGCACTGTGATTTGGCCGAGTTGCGCCTTGAGCATCAACCGCCGGTCGATACCGACAAACTTTGGCAGCAGTTGAAGTATTTGGCCGGGTTCCAGACCGAGATTGACAGCCACAGCTATAACCGCCAGGGCGTTTGGTATATTGTGCCTGCCCGGCAGACTGATTTGCGTTGCTCCGAGCAGTTCGCCGTTGTGATAAACGTCGAATGCGTATAATCCGCCGGTTAGCTGAACATTTTTAGCTGAAAAATTGCAATTTTCATCGAACCCGAAAGTTTCGCAGAGATCGGAAGAGCGTCGTGTAGGGAAAGAGTGTAGATCTCGGTGGTCGCCGTACCATTAAAAAAAAAAGAAAGCAACAGAAACACAATCAAAACAGCTACAGTTACACTCATACACACCG
>CAJVYK010000050.1 GCA_913009865.1 uncultured bacterium | reverse complement strand
GTCTACAACGTCTGTATGGTGGTGGTAGGTGACGCCGGCTCGCTGCCGGTCGAAATAGGACAGGAAGTCGAGGCGGTAAATCTGGCTGAATCGTTTCTTCAGCAGGGCCAACTGCCGGCTGGGACCTATGCAGTAATGTCCAGAGTGGGCGAAAGATATGTTTTCTATGCACCGGTGTAAAAATGGCTGAAGATAATTCAAACAGTTGGCGATTAAATCGCCAGGTAAATCTTTCCGTGCTGATTCAGTTGGTGTTGCTGGCTTCTCTGATTGTGGGCAGTTGGGTCAATTTGCAGCGGCAGCTCGATTTATTGCAGCGCGATGTTACTATGCTGCTGACCAGCCAAAAGGATTTTCAGCAAAAGCTCGAATTGCTTTCAGCCAAGAATATCAGTTACGAATATCGGCTGCGGGCGGTCGAAAAGGTTTTAACTAAAGTGGATGTGTCGGGAAAGGCGTTTTGAACGTGACAGATAAAGGGGAGAAATGATGAAGAAGGTTTTGACGATACTGATTTTTATGCCCTGGGTATTAGTGTGCTTTTTGACCGCTGGCTGTAACAGTTTGCGTTTTGCGCCGAGCCAGTCGCAGAAGCAGAACGCCTGGCTGCACAATCGCACAGCGATAGTAGCTGCGGAAACTGCCGGCAGCGAAAGCGTCTCGGAGAAACTGCAGGCCTTAACGCAGCTATCTGAATTGCAGAGCAGGGCATTTACTTCTTATTTCGGCTTGCCGAAAGAATTTCCACCGTCTGACACTGCCGAGGACATACTGGCCCAATCGAATTTCCAGCTTGCCCGGACTGCTTTGCACGAATCGGCTGACAGGCCGGACGGATGGCAATTAGCTGACAATGTGTTTGAACTGGCTATCGGTCTATCGGCTTTATTGGGCGGGGTTTACGGCACAAGAGCGGTTCGGTTCTTGAAAACAGCCAGGACAAAACAGAATGCTCTGCAGGAGATTATCACCGGCAATGAGCTTTTCAAAAGGCAGAACGCCGGGCCAACCGCTTTAGCATTCAAGCAGGCCCATAAAAACCAATCACCCCAGACCCGCCAAATAGTCGCAAAAATGAAAGCATAAATTTTTTGCTATAAGTGTGGTTTTTAGCGGATGTTATGGCCAAAGCACAAAAAGAACTTGACTACGTTGATTACAATGACGATAATATAAATAGCTCATCTGCCATGTGTAGAAGGAGTAAGGATGCCGTCCTGTTGGGCGGCATCAGCTATTTTAGAGACCCTTGATATTCTTTTCTCAGCTTATTCTTTGTATGTTTCCTGGTTGTGCAATATGCTGTCCATAAAATCCAGGCACTCTGCCGTTTTTCTAAAACAACCAAATACTCTGCTTGTTCAAACCAGAGCAGATGCCTTGTTCTACTTCCAATTTTTTTGGACCAGCTTTTAATTATCGGGTCATTAGTATGTTCTATTATCGCTCGGATCCAAGTTACTCGCTCACACCTTCGCAAATCAGGGGTTCGATATTTTTCTACAGGACCTTCTTGGACAAGATGCCAGAAACCTCGCTCTTTGCCATCCTCAAGAAATCGCTTAACATAAACTGGCTTACCTTGGAATGTAGGTCTTGAGCAGATAAAATCGGTATAAAACTTCGAATAAACCTCGTCTTCATATCGTTGCCAATCACCACCGAAGTTCTCGAGCAGGATAAGCTCCGGCAGCCAATTGGGTAAATCACTCATCGGTGTCCTCTCGAGCTTGCCAGATAAATATGTTGAATTTTTTTTCTCTTAATAGTGTGCTTTTGGTCAAGGAATAATCTGCTCTCTTCTTAATCTGATTGACCAAAGCTATTTTAGCCTGACTTGATTGTAGATTTCTATTGATGTAAGAGACAGCTCCTATAAGTAAATCGGCAAGTTGGATTTGCTCAACTTCGTGTGAGTGAACCAACTGAATTCTCTGAATGATATTCCTGTCAAAGTCATACATATTACTGCATAGAATATCATGCAATTTCTTGATTTTAGCTCTGCCTTGTGTGTCTTTGATGTCTAAATAAATATGGTATTTACAGTCTGGTTCTAAAATAACTTTCAGCAAATTAAAATACATTTTGTAATACCAATCATCGTGGTGTTGCTGGAAATCTTTATGTCGCAATTTAGACTTATCTGGAATTACTATAGCGCGGAAATCGAGATCCTTATTATCAAAAAAGTAATTAACAATATCTAAGTAGAAGTTGATTTTTGCCGGCGAAATTTTAGTGCTTTTAATTTCAAATCTAGATGAGAGGTCGTGTCGAAGTTTTATATTTCTTATCTCTTCTGCAGTCCTACGAGTTTTCTCCGCAGGACACCATACGGCACCTAAAACCATTCCACTTTTGCCGTCGTTTTCTAAGTGGCAACTCTCGTCGCAGTAAATGTTGTAGATAGTTGTCATATGATACCCTTTAACAGGAAAATTATATGGTATTTACTTTTGATTGTTAAGTGATTTATGGGATTTCTTTCGTTTCTGTGAAACTTCCAATTATAGGCTTCATCGCAGAAAACATAGGATGTGTTTGAACTTGGGGCGTTTAAGAAGTTGAAATCCCACCTAAAAAAGTTATACTCCTCAATAATACAAGCAACGAGTATCGAGAATCGAAAAAATGATTGTCGGTGTGCTGACAGCTAAGCTTCATCTAAACGGGATAACCTCACTGAAGGCAAAGCGAAGCATCGTAAAGAGCGTAATCGGTAGACTCAAAGCAAGGTATAATATTTCCATCGCTGAGGTTGACCATCAGGACGAAAAAACCTGTGCAGTTCTCGCTATCACAATGGTCTGCAACGAAACTCGCTTTATAAATCAGCAGTTCGATACCGTCATTGATTTTATGCGAAAGGACGGCCGATTCTACCTCGGAGAGACAAGGCGGGAAACCTTTAGTGCCTAACCGTGGCAACTCCGAGCCGAAGGATACGAGTTCACAAAATTTTATCGACAATAAACCTTGCACCAAAGAATATATCTATCGCCATCGCAGAGCATAATAAAACCAGCCGTAACCCGGCGAGACGCAATTTTGCACGTGCGATAAAGAAAAGAATAGCGACTGCAATTGTGCCGAGTATATACATCTTAGCGGCTTGAACAAACAAAGTTGCGTAACCGGCCCCAAGAGCTGCGAATACAGAGAAGTATTTTGTTGCCAGCAGTAATGTTACTATTGAAAGCGCCGCCATAATCGCTGTGGTCATCATCAGCGGTTTTCTGTCAGCAGAGCCAGCCGATACAAGCCCCTGCATCCCTGCGCCTACAAGCACCGAGCAGCACAGGACGGGAATGCTAAGCCAGATAACAGGGCTGATGTTAAGAAAAGAATTGCAAAAGGCCAATACGGCGCCAACGGTAAAAATTATCATTATGCCAAACCGCCGAGCCGCCAGCAGCATTGAAAAACCCATAATCAGCGATGCTATCGGGATATGATAAAAGCCGATTAAAACTGTGCTGCGGTTTACCATAACCAGCGGGGCTAACAGAGAAGCTAAGTCGGCTAAATGCAATCTGGTCTGCACTGGAATTGCGAACAGGCGTAAGTAGGCAGTTAGCTGGAAGAACAGCAGTATTACCAGAGCCGGCAGAGCCGAAAGCGGCCAGCTTAGCCGTCGCCACCTGGTTTTGGGGGCGAAAGCAGCAGGGCAGAACAACCAGGGTATAGTCGCCGCCAGAAGGCCGGCAATTGGATGGTAACCAGCCAACCCAAGTGAAAACGGCCCGAAGCCGTAGATTGCTCCGGCGAAAAACGATGCCCAGAATCCAGCCACCCACCGCCGGCTCAGTACAAAACAGCCCAGAGAGGCCAGGCATACGTTTACAATGAGAAGGTACTGTATTCTATCGAATCCTTTGAAATACGGCCGATACAGATAGACAGCGAAGCCGGCATATATACCTGCCGCTGTGGCAAATTTGAGCAGGTTTTTACTCATTTGTTCTCGATATTCGACGCTGGATACTCGATATCGAGTACCTGGTCATTTAATAACCACTTTACCTGTTCCCGTTGTTATTCTGCCTATCTGGTAAACTTTTTCGCCGTACCTGGTCAGTTTCTTTTTTATCGAGTCGGCGAAATCCTCAGCCACTATCATCACAAACCCTATCCCCATATTAAAGACTCTGAACATCTCGTCTTCTTCGACGGGCCCTTTTTTTTGCAGGAAGTCGAATATCTTATGTTTCGGCCAGCTCGATTTTCTTATCATCGCATTGCAATTTTTCGGCAGCACCCGCGGAATATTTCCCACCAGCCCTCCGCCGGTAATGTGTGCCATCCCGTGGACGATTCGTTTGACCTTATATTGGGCTAATAGTTTTACTATTGGCCGAACGTAGATTCGTGTCGGCTCCAGCAGCGCATCGCCCAGCGCAGCGCCATTGAGTTCGGCCGGCGTGTCGGTCATTTTCAGACCGGTTTTCTTAAAACAGATATTGCGAACGAGCGAGAAGCCGTTACTGTGCAGCCCGCTTGAGGCCAGGCCGAGGATTACGTCGCCTTTGCGTATGTTTTGGCCGGTAATGATTTTTTTTCTCTCGACCACTCCGACAGCGAAGCCGGCCATATCGAAATCGCTCTTGCGGTAGGTATCGGGCATTTCAGCGGTTTCTCCGCCGAGCAGTGCGCAGTCAGCTAATCGGCAGCCGGCCGCCACGCCTTTTACCAGTTCAGCTATCATTTTCGGCTCTAATTTGTGAACGGCTAAGTAGTCCAAGAAGAACAGCGGCTCAGCGCCCTGCACGAGCATATCATTAACGCTCATCGCTACTAAATCGATTCCAACGGTGTCGAACTTTTTTATTTTGCCGGCTAATTGAACCTTGCTGCCCACGCCGTCGGTGCAGGCCACAAGCACCGCACTTTTATAATTTTTTTTGAATAGTTTCTCGTCGAAGTCGAGCCGAAACATTCCTGCAAAGGCGTTTCGGGTTTCGATAACCCGCGGCCCGAATGTACTCGAAACATACCCTGCGATTCGCTCAACCATTTCATCGTTGGCATCGATATTCACGCCGGATTGTTCGTAGCTGATGTATTTACTCATTTCAAGCTAAAAACCTAAAGCTAAAAACTAAAAGCCACAGTTTATTCGAGTTCATCGAACATCTGCAATTGATAGTGTTCCAGAGCGAACTTGTTCACAGCGGTATCTACCGGTATTCTGTATTTGCCGCTCCAGCAGGCGGCGCAGTAGTGCTCTTCCGGAAGCGTCGCGCAATGAAGCATTCCTTCCAGCGAGGTATAAGCGACACTGTCCACTTCGAGGAATTCTTTGATTTGTTTTAAGTCGCGATTATTTGCCAGCAGTTCTTCTCTGGTCGGAAAGTCCACGCCGTAGAAGCAGGGGTCTCTGACGGGCGGACAACTGATTCTCAGGTGGATTTGTTTCGTACCTGCTTCCCGCAGCGCCCTGATTTTTCCTCTTGTGGTCGTGCCGCGAACGATTGAATCGTCCACCACTACGATGCGTTTTCCCTTCACCGCCTCTTTTACCACTGCCAGCTTAAGTTTGACCGCCATCTCTCTTAGTTCCCGGCTCGGCGCAATAAACGTCCTGCCGACGTAGTGGCTTCTGACCAGTCCCATATCGAAAGGTATCTTGCTTTGCTCTGCATATCCTATTGCCGCTGAAGTTCCTGAGTCCGGCACAGGTATTACAACATCGGCATTAGCGGGGGCTTCTTTGGCTAATTGTCTTCCGAGCTTTTTTCTAAACTCGTGTACATTTTCGCCAAAAATGTAGGAGTTTTGTTTAGCGAAATAGACGTGCTCGAAGATACAGTGGGCTGGCGTTACCGTGCCGGGTTTGACGAAGAATCTGCTGTGAAGGCCGTTTCTGTCCAGCCGAACGATTTCACCGGGTTCGACTTCACGGACGAACTTTGCCCCCATGGCATCGAAGGCACAGCTCTCACTGGCAATGACATAAAATCCTTCTTCGGTTTGGCCGATGCACAATGGCCGAATGCCGTAGGGGTCCCGGGCCGCCTCAATACAGTCAGCAAACAGAAACAGCAGGCAATACGCTCCCTGCAGATGATTTAAGACGTGTGCCAGCGGGTCGGGATTGCTGACGTGGGTCGGCTTGGCGAGCAGGTGAATAATTATTTCGGTATCTGAAGTGGACTTGAAGATACTGCCGTATGCCTCATATTCGTCCCGCAATAGCGCCGCGTTTATAAGATTGCCGTTATGAGCCACCGCCACCTGTCCGCGGGAGTACTCACTCAAGAGCGGCTGGCTGTTTATCGACTTGCTGGAACCTGTAGTTGAATACCGCACATGGCCGATAGCAATCGGATTAGCCAGTTTCTCCAACACCCCGCTGCTGTTCCTAAAAACCCTGCTAACCGTCCCCATCCCTTTGTAACACTGGATAAATTCGCCATCGCTGGATGCAATTCCTGCTGATTCCTGTCCGCGGTGTTGAAGACTGTATAAGCCGAAATAGGCCTTTTGGACCGCATCAGGGTCTCCGAAGATACCGAACAGACCACAGTTTTCCTTTTTTCCTGAAGCCATCTGGGTTAATTCGTGGTTAATTTTCCTTGTACCTCCATGTCTTAACGTTAGTCAGATAAATAATAGCACGGAAGCCGATATTTGCAAGATTAAGTAAATATTATTGCCGGTTATCTGAAAAATCGGTCAGATTTGAGGGAATAAAATGTTGACTCGTCTGTTTTTTAATGAAATAATGCCTTTCCTGTTTTTGGTGAAGAAGGATTTTTAACATTCTCTGCGAAAGGACAAAGATATGAGAACTCATCTGACAATTTCAGTTTGTCTTGTAATATTTTTTACTGCCTGCGGTTTGCTTGGCGGGGCCGAGCCCAATACTGCTGAGCCAAACGCCCCTGCTGACAAACCCAAAGCGGATGAAGTTGCCGTTACCGTTAATGGTGTTGCTATTTTAGAAAGCGATGTAGAAGCGAAGATTAAGCCCCAGTTTGAGCAAATGACTAAGCGGATAGGTAGCCAGATGCCGCCGGCCTTTATTGAGCAGTACAAAACACAACTCAAACAACAGGCCCTGGATACGATGATTGTCGAACAGTTGCTGGATGAAAAAGTAGCGGCGGATAAAATAGTGGTTACTGAGGAAGATGTGATTGATCAGATTAAAGAAATGGCCTCTCAGCAGCAGCCGCCGTTATCACTGGCCGATTTCAAGTCGCTGATAGCGGCCTACGGCCAAAGTTTTGACGAGGTAAAACAGCGAATCCGAAGGGGATTGAGCTATCAGAAACTTGTAGAGGCCCAGTTTGTCGGCAAGATAAACGTTACAGAAGACGACGCTAAAAAGTATTATTCTGAAAATAAAAGTAAGTTCGAAACGCCCGAACAAGTCAGAGCAAGTCATATTCTCATAAAAACCGACTCTGCTGACCCTAACGCCGACCCGAACCAGGTTAAGGCAAAGGCTAAAGCAAAGGCTGAGGGCCTGCTCAAACAAATCAGGGACGGAGCCGATTTTGCCACGTTGGCCAAGGCCAATTCAGACGGCCCCTCAGCGCCGAAAGGTGGGGATTTGGGTTTCTTCAGCAGAGGTCAAATGGTGCCGGATTTTGAAAAGGCGGCTTTCGAATTAAAAGTCGGCCAGGTCAGTGATATCGTCCAGACCCAATTCGGATACCACATAATAAAGGCTGTTGACCATAAAGACGCCGCCGTTATACCATTTGAGCAGGCCAAAGACGATATATTGAAGACGCTGACACAGAACAGGCAAAATGAACTTGCTGAAAAGTTTATCGAATCGCTCAAGGCGCAGGCGAGCATCGTTTACCCAGCCGGCAAAGAGCCGAAGACTGATAAGTAGATGAGTAGATGAGTAGATGAGTTTATGCTTTAGCGTAGTTTTTTCAACTGACGAATAAGCCCGTCGGCACGGCTGGTTTTTTGGTTTACAGACTCTTCGATTTCAGAGACGAAACTGTTTTCTTCAAGTGTCCCCCTCACCGCTTTGAAATCGGCGTCTTTTGTTTCTTCAGTACCATCAAGACCATACCCGATTCGAGAATTGTCGGCAAATTCTTTTTGAGCATCGGCGCGGAGCAGCGAGCCGGATTTTTCGACAGCTGTTTTCCATTTTGTCACCAGTTCGACAACATCATCTGCTGTTATTTTCTCAACGGCTTTACCCATACGCTCTTGTAACAGCTTCGCCGTCCATGCCCACTCATAGACCTGGTAATTGTCGTACATCGCCTGGAAAGTTTCTCTCATTTGCTCGAGTGTACTGATAGTACCGTTTTCAATACACCCGAGCATTTTTTGCACGCCGTCTTGCGGTGCCAGCAGCCCGGCCATGTCCAGCCATTTGCCCATCCCTGTATGAGTTTCCAGCGACATAGCCGCTCGAAGTTCGTCTATTGTCTCGAACCGCCTGTTTTCCAGTTGTTTAATCAGGCAATCGCCTACGAACTCCTCGATACTCATTTGGTAAAGTTTAATGCCGTTGCCCAGGGATAAACTTTTAATCCTGACGTTGTGGCAGGTAAGGTAATCGACAGTTTCGTCGGATGTTGCTTTAAGGTTTATAAGCAATTCAAGCGCGCTTCGTATCTTTTGAATCGTATATGGGCTTAAAAGTTTGAAATTTATGTAGTCAAGTTTTCTGGCATCTTTGCGCCTGTCGCGCTTAGGCCATTTTTGAGCGTCTCGAACAGCTCCGACGCTTCGCAGATTTGCGCCGGGGACGAGAACACTTTTGCCGTCGCTTTCGGTCAGGTATGAAAAAGGCAAATCGGACGTATCCGGATGTCCGTAATGTCTGCCTATCACAACGCTGAACGCCCCGATTTTTGCCGGCCAGAGCATATATGACCCGCTGGCTGTCTTACATCCTCTTTCCATTACTCCCTGATGAACCGGCCCCAGCTTGTACGTATGATTGCTTTGGTTCGTTTGGCTGCCGGCGTTCAGAAAGGAAAACAGCCCTGCAATCAGTAATGTGGATTTGTGATGTGTGACGGTGTATGGCCCTGCGAATATCGAACATGCTTCACCTTGAAAGCATTCACAGTTTGCGAAGAATACCGAGTTTTCCGCAGAGAATCGGCTGGCTAATACACAGCCCTGGCCGACGAAGCATTTGGAGATTATTGTGCCATCGGTAATTTTTGAGCCGGAGCAGATGATGAAATCTTCTGCTGAAACTGCCTGCCCGATATAAACCGGGTCCTGGCGACAGCTGTTAATCGAGCCGTTTTCCAATCTATCAACTCCCTCTAAGTGGCTGTCCGGACCTATCTTAACATTCTTGATAGTTCGGCAGCTGATGAGTTTGGCACGGCTTGCCACCACGCCCATAGACGAGGTAACAGAGCTGGTATAGTCGGCGACCATTTTTCGCAGGTTTTCAATTACTTTCGGCCTGTGTCGATAAACAGCTATTACATAAGCGAGCTGAGCGGACAGGTGGTCATAAATTGGTATTTCTCTACCGCCGCCTTCGTTGAGAACGGTAACTTCCGTGCCGTTACCGAAGCAGCTTGACCCCTCAACTGCGAGCAAATCGACATTTTCGATTATTACATCATCTTCGATGTAATAGTTGGCGATATAATTTCTGATTTGGTTGATATATACGTTATTGCCGATTGTGCAGTTGTGAATTGTTGCGTTACTGATTCCAGCCGGTTTCGTAACTCCGCCGAAAAAAGGGATATCCTTTTCAAACACCCCCAGCTTTACACTGCCTGAAAAGTGCGTTGATTTTACTCTTGCCGGGTCAAAACCCTCGGCTGCCTGAACGTTTGCCCAATCGGAGCAGCTACAGCCCTGGCCGGTTAGCCTTCTGATTTCTTCAGCAGATAATGGACGAAACTTTAATGCCATTTTCTTCTTTCTCTTTTGTCGGCCTTTTAACCCGCTTATATCGGCAGTATGATGATATTCGTTTCTGTAAAGAGTTCCAGCAGTTTATTATCGGTTGATTGAGATTCTTACTTTGGAATGGCTTCTATTTGTTTGGGACGGCGAAGTCCATTTTTTTGACAATCAATTCTCTCAGGTCCTGTGCGTCTGTTTCGAGCTTAAGCTGGTTCATAAAGTGTTCAGCGGCGGCAAGTCTCTGTTCAGCAAGTTTACGTACGTCCTCAAATCGAAAACTTTCTTTCAGACGTGCCTGCCAGTACCGGTAATCTACTTTCTTCTTCCAGCTTTGCAGGGCGTCACAGACCCCTTTGCCGTGGTAAGCAAGCCGCCTGAATTCATTAAAAATCCCTGTTGCCCCCATATCATCCAGGTTGCGGGCGTCGGAAAGTATCATCGCTTCGGCGCTCTTGGTGAAATGGCCGTTGCTTTCAGTGATAATCGTATTTATCTTCTTGATTCTTGCTTTATCTATGCAGTCCTCGAGTTTATCCTCGACAATCTTCGTGCCCAAATCCAGCAAATAGTCGCCATTGGCATTGGAAAGTGCTGATTTAGCTGTGTTTTCTTCTTCCTTGAGATGGCCGGCCATACCGGCATCGCTGAAATACGTCGCTGCTGTCAGACAGAAGCGGTCTATCTGTAAGCCGGCTTTGGCCAGTTCCGGCAGTTGGCGGATATGCTCGACATTACGCACTAATCGCCGGGCGCGGTCCCAAAGGGAATTATCGACATCACTCGTTGATGTTGGTATTGTCAGGGTTTGTTTGGCAAGGTCTCTTACAACATCGAGTTCAGACATAAATACCCTTCCCTTGAAAGTTTGACGGGCAGTGTTGTAGCAAAACAGGTACATTTAGTCAAGCTTTTTTTAGATCTTCGAAAAGTCGATACTATTTAGGCCGATGTCACGGAGATAAATTACGGAATTTTCAGCAAAAATTGAAGTAATTTATTGGCAAGCGCCGATGTTTGTTATATAAGAGAATCATACCTTCTGCGGGAGCTGGTCGGTGGATTTTTTAGGTACTTTTCAAGGATGGAGTTATGTCAAATCAGCCGCGGGTGGCAAAAGTTTTAGCAGCACTACTGATTTCAATGACAGCCGGGGCGATACTTTTAATGGCCCTGGGTAATAATCCTCCCTCTGCCGGCCCGTTTGCTCTTTCGAGTTACTATCGGCTTGACCCTGTTGAAGAAGCCATTTTCTCTCGAGCTGCCCAGCGTCCGGGCCGATGGAGCCGCGTCGAAATTTACTATAGTGGCACCATGGCCGGCAACATAGAGCAGTTAGCGGCGTTGAGCGGCCTGTCCGGTCCGGAGGATATCAACTGCCACTTTGTTATCTGCAATGGCCTCGGCGATAGTGACGGCCAGATACTACCGACCGAAAAATGGCAGAGACAATGGTCAATCATACCTGGCCGCACCTGGTATGGCAGCGGCCAGACTATCCGTATTTGCATTATAGCCGACGGGCAAGCCGTCCGCCCGACCGACTTTCAGATAAAAAGGGTGGATGCGCTGGTAGAAGGGCTGTGCAGGAAGTTTGACATTAGGCCCGAATCCATCTACTATCCCAACGATTGGCAGTGATAACAATTTACAATTTTTAGTTACAATCAGAAATCGGCAATTTCAAATCGACAACCATTTCTATCCGTTATCGGCCGTTTTCAGCAGGCCGAAGTTCTCTTTCTCTGTCAGAACCACCCATGCCCGCCAGTCTTTTTTGCGGATTCTCACGGGCTCAATGCGTTTAATATCATCCAGCCAGACCAAAAAGCCGTACGCACAATCCGCTCTGCTTTGCCAGTATTCGCTGCTGCCCCCAATATGGCGGTTGTATCGCTCTTTCAGTTTAATTATTTGTTCTGGCGTTAAGTTCTCAAAATTTTTAACCGCTGCGACAGTTGCTCTCGCACAGACCGGCCCGCCGCTTTGCTTAAAGAGTAATTTATCGCCGACCTGAACCCGCCCGAAAGGGCTGCGTCTGGTTTTGGTAAAGCGCGATTCGATTCGCTTTCGACCAGCCAATATTGCCTCTAAATAAGGCTTTTTCAAAATTACCAGATGATAATTTGCCATAAGCTCAGTATTTTATAATAAACTCTCGCCGGTAAATAGCAACTGCTTTGACGAAGAGGCAAAGAAAACTTATAATTGGTGTGATTTTTTAAGGACACGAAGATGGAGTTGATTTTGGCTATCGTACTTATCGTTCTGATTATATTTGTCCTGGGTCTTTTGTTTTGGCTCATCAGCGCCAACTTTGCCAACAGAAGAGAAGTTGCCGGCCAGGCAGTCGGTATCGGCCTGCTCCAGCAGCAGTTAGAGGCGTTAAAAGCTGCTCAGGACGGCACTCGGGACGCTCTGCAAAAATCCATGCAGACCGGCCAAAGCGCTTTAAGTCAGAACTTACAATCCAGCCAGCAGGTGCTCAGCCGACTAAACAGCCAAATCGGAGAATTGCAGGGCACAAACAAACAAATGT
>CAJVYK010000049.1 GCA_913009865.1 uncultured bacterium | reverse complement strand
ATATGGAAGCACTTCGAGAGCCACGATTGTGGCATCATCTTTAATTTTACCACTGCTGCGTTGGGTAGTTTCTGCCATTACAGTTGCAACTTGCCCGGTTAAGCTTAGATCGACGCAGCTAAGAAGTATTTTTTCCAAATCATAGGTCTCAGCTTCGTCCTCGGCGGCCCCAGCCTCGACGACTCCATCGGTATATAGGAACACTCTGTCGCCTTCGGACAGACTTATTGTGTTTATCGGCCAGGTTGTTCCGTGGAAGACACCGAGTAATGGTGCCGTAGAAGCTAAAGTTTGGGCCTGATTCCTGGTGAGCAGCACTCCTCCGGGATGTCCCGCAGCACAATAGCTCCAGGACTGATCGAGGTGATTCCAGATGCCGACACAGGCTGTTACAAATTGTCCTTCGGGTATGCAGTCAAGTAAATCCGCATTGACAAGCTGAATGGCTTCTGAGAGGTCATCCTTTTCAGCCAGTCGGCGGTGCAGTGACATCTTGACCACCCCGGTCAGTAAAGCGGCACTTATGCCATGTCCGCAGACATCTAAAATAACAATGGCTGTTTTGCTGTCCGACAAATTAAACATATCGTACAGGTCGCCCGCAACGTGGTCGGCTGGTCGGTATTGGGTGGCTATAGACAGCCCTGTTATGGCTGGCTGTGATATGGGAAGCAGGTTTGCCTGAATTTTTCTGGCTTGTTCGAGTTCAGCGGTACGGTTATGCTCATGGCCTTCCATCTGTTCAGCCATGTAGTTAAATTCATCTGCCAAAAGGCGAAATTCAGCGGGGCCGATAGGAATGGAGCGGGCGGCGAAATTTCTTGCCGCCCATTCTTTGGCGGCAGTTGCCAGATTAGTAACCGGCTTGATTACCCAGATATTTATAACCAGATATATAAGCAATATAATGGCAAGGGCTGTCGCCCCGGTGGTGAAGCCGCGACTAATTAATTGGGCTTGCAAGATTGCTTCCATCTGGTCGAGATACTGGGCAAGGATAATAGTGGCCCCATCTCTGTCCTTGAGTCTAACTTGAGCGAGCTTGTGCTCACCTACGCGAAGGATTCGTTCCTGCGGGCCGGCAGAAAGCAGGGCTTGCTCCACTGCAATACCGCTGTGGTAGCGGGTACTGGCTAAAATATCCCCTTTGTTGTCCAGCACGAGAATGTGGTGGCCGGGAGAAATATATTCGTTCATCTGTGCACAAAGGTCATCGACATACTGAGCAAATTCCACCTTTTCCACGATACGGGAACGAGCCACCTTTAAGGCATAGGTCTGTTCTTCCAGAGATGCCAGCACATCCTCAATGTATCGGCGGTACTCTCGCCGATAATCTACGAATATCCCCACACTGAGTACCATTAACACTGCCGAAACCACTAAGGCGGTCAACCGAAATTGCAATGTCGCTCTATGACCTGAGTTTTTTAAGTGTGCGTAATGTTTTTTTTCCACATTCACGGTCTATGTTTGGAGTGAGATAGTGTGCGCAATCGCTTTTGCAAGGTACTATGGAGATGAATTTATGTATAAAAACGATACTCCACGAAAAGCGCTAACATTTGGCCTTAGCTACTCACGTCGGAATTCTTGTTCGTAAAGCCAATTTTTAATTTGAACTCCTGTATGGCGCAGTAAAGTACAGGGACCACGAATATACTTATTAGAACGACCAGCATACCGCCGAAGGATGGAATGGCCATAGGGACCATCACGTCAGAGCCCCTGCCTGTGGAGGTCAGAACCGGTATCAGCGCTAAGATGGTTGTTGCCGAAGTCATCAGACAGGGCCGAACCCGCCGCTGTGCCGCAACGAGCGTTGATTCCTGCATTTGCTGAATCGAGCTGGGCCTGTGCTGTTTGAAGACCTGATTCAGGTAGGTGGACTGGATTACGCCGTTGTCGGAGGCAATGCCGAACAAGGCCAAAAAGCCAACCCAGACAGCTACGCTCAAATTGATAGGGTGGACCTGAAACAGGTTACGCATATTTACTCCAAAGACCTGAAAATCTAAAAACCACGGCTGAGCGTACAGCCACAGCATCAGAAAGCCGCCTGCCCAGGCGACAAAAATACCGGAGAAGACCATCAATGTTGTGGGAATGGACTTGAACTGAAAATACAGTATCAGGAAGATAACAAACAAAGCCACCGGCAGCACTACAGCCAGAGTTTTCTGGGAGCGTATCTGGTTCTCGTAGTTTCCGGCAAAGCTGTAGCTGACGCCGAGCGGCAACATAAATTCGCCGCTGTCGATTTTTTCCTGCAGGTAACGCTGACATTCTTCTACAACGTCCACTTCGGCTTTGCCTGCTTTCATATCGAAAAGCACGTAGCCTGTCAGAAACGTATCTTCACTTTTGATAACCTGCGGGCCGCGGATATAGCGAATCTCGGCTAACTGAGTAAGCGGGATTTGTGTACCGTCTGAGGCAGGCACCAGGATTTTATCCATCGTCTCGATTTGGTCACGCAGCTCTCTCTGGTAGCGCACACGTACAGGGAAACGTTCGCGTCCCTCAACGGTTGTGGTGATTTTTTTGCCGCCGATGGCGACCTCCACCACATCCTGAAAGGCGCGAATCGGCACGCCGAAACGAGCCAGAGCGCCCCTGTCAGGTACGATTTCAAGGTATGGCTTGCCGACGATACGGTCAGCTATAACAGCGGCGGCTTCGACACTGGGAACCTCTTTGAGGAATCGCTCAATTTCCAGGCCCGCCTTTTCTATAGCTTCAAGCGTTGGGCCCTTAACTTTAACGCCCATCGGGGCACGCATACCGCTTTGCAGCATAACGATACGAGCATTGATAGGCTGCAATTTCGGGGCTGAGGTGGTTCCGGGGATTTTAGTGGCTTTGACAATCTCGGCCCAGATATCATCCGGCGATTTTATATTCTCACGCCACTGTCTGTAGAGGCGACCGCCGGCGTCGGCAATCAACTCGCCGTTCTCGTCGCGGACGAATTGTTCACTTTTTTTGTCATAACGGAATTTGATGCGTCGGCCGTTCTTGCCGGTGATGTACTCGGACTTGTAGTTAATCACCGTTTCGATCATCGAAATCGGAGCCGGGTCCAGCGGTGTTTCGGCCCGTCCGATTTTGCCGACAACGGACTCAATTTCCGGTATGTTGCGCAGCGCTATATCCTGCTTACTGAGAATGTCCATCGCCTCACCGATCGATGCGTGAACCATTGTGGTCGGCATAAACAGGAACGAACCTTCATCCAGCGGCGGCATAAACTCCTTGCCCAGGCCGGACCAGATAGATACCCCCAATACGACTATAGTAACCGGTATAGACAAAAATAACAGCTTGTGGCGCAAACACCATCGCAAAATTGTCGGATAGGCGTATTGAAACAATTTAAAAAATCCCAGCAGCGAGCCAACCAGCAGGGCAACGAAAATAAAGTTGCGGGCGAGTCCGCGTTCAGGGCCTATCGGCTCCCAGTGGCTGCTTAGAATCGCACCCACGACAAATACAGCCAGAAAGTTTGCCGCCCAGGGTGCAAACCGCCGAAAGCGCTGCGGAATATAGCTTTCAGCCAGGTAATAAATTCCCAACAGAATAAGAAGCAGCCCAGCCCACCATGTAAGTAAAAACCCGGCTGATACGCCAATCAGCACCAGTATCAGGTGTAAGTAGAAGCGTAGTTTTCTGCCGGTAATTTTGCCGCAAAACAGGATATGAGCGGCTGGCGGGATAATGGTCAAAGCCACGATAACCGAAGCAATTAATGCAAAAGTCTTGGTAAACGCCAGGGGTTTGAAGAGCTTACCCTCAGCTCCTGTCATTGTAAAAACAGGCAGGAAACTGACGACAGTGGTCAGAACTGCGGTTAGAACGGCACTGCCTACCTCACTGGCGGCACGGTGCACCACCTCCAGTCGGCTCATTTTGGGGTCAGCTTCGTCGAGATGACGGAGAATGTTCTCACAGATAACAATTCCCATATCCACCATGGTCCCGATGGCAATGACAATACCGGAAAGAGCTACGATATTGGCGTCCACACCGAAAAGTTTCATCGCAATAAAGCACATCAGAACCGCTATCGGCAAAAGTCCGGTGATGAGAATGCTGCTGCGCAGGTGCATTACCATGAGAATGACCACGATAATTGTAATCAGGATTTCCTCGGTAAGGGAAGCTGAGAGCGTTCCGAGCGTCTCGTAGATTAAGCCGGTACGGTCGTAGAATGGCACGATATTGACCTTGCTGATGGCAGCCCATTGGGGCCAATCTTCAGCGGGGGTTTTGCGTAGATGAGCCAGCCAGCCGTCTTGATTGATTTGTGAGCTATTGTAGGCCTCAAAGCCGTGTTCAGCGGCATAGCGGCGAAGCTGGTCCGGTGTTACCTGCGAAAAATCAATGTGAACCTTCGACGGCAGGCCGGGCGTAATCTCTTCTATCTTTTTTTTGACGTTCTTGATTACTGCCAGGGGATTGTCCCCGTAGCGGGCCACCACAACCCCGCCGACCGCCTCAGCCCCTTCCTCGTCCAACGCACCGCGCCTCAGTGCCGGCCCGAGCGTAACCTGAGCCACGTTTTTTATCAGAACAGGGACGTTATCAGTTACCTTAACGACACTGTCCTCAATATCCGAAACCTGTTTGATGAAACCGATACTACGTATAAAGTACTCAACGCGGTTAAGCTCAAGCGTCTTGGCGCCCACGTCAATGTTGGATGCCTTCACTGCACGGTAAATATCGGCAAAAGTAACTTTGTAGGCCCGCATCGCATCGGGGTCGATGTCAACCTGGTACTCCCGCACAAAGCCGCCAATAGAAGCCACCTCACTTACGCCGTCGGCAGAGAGAAGCCCGTATCTTACGTACCAATCCTGAATAGTGCGCAGCTCCTCGAGGTCCCATCCGCCGATAGGGTTTCCCTTTCTATCACGGCCCTGGAGGGTGTACCAGAAAATCTGTCCCAATGCGGTGGCGTCCGGGCCCAGCGCAGGCCGAACTTGGTCCGGAAGCGTACCGGCTGGAAGAGAGTTTAACTTCTCCAGTATGCGGGAACGCGACCAGTAAAAATCAATGTTTTCTTTGAATATGATGTAAATGGATGAAAAGCCGAAAAATGAATAGCTGCGAATGGTCTTTACTCCCGGAACACCCAGAAGAGAGACCGTAAGCGGATACGATATCTGGTCTTCCACGTCCTGTGGTGAGCGTCCCATCCATTCGGTAAAGACAATCTGCTGGTTCTCGCCGATATCAGGAATGGCATCGACGGGAATGGGTCTGCGATCAATCCCCCCAAACTGCCAGTCAAACGGCGCAACCATCCAGCCGAAAATGATGACGAACAACACCAGCAATGCAACTACCAGCTTGTTGGTCAGGCAGAAACGCAGCAGCTTACCCATCAACGATTTCTGCTCAGCGGTTAGTTCATAAGAAGAAGGTTTCTCAGACGGATTAGACATATTAGCGGTCTTCCTCCTTAGAAATGGTGGTAGGTGGGATAGTCCCCGTAACACCGCCGCATTTCAACATCATTTGGCCCAAATACGGGTTACGAGTCTGCTCGTTCTGTTGGAGCCAGTTTGCTCCGCTGCCGTCGAACGCCATAGGGCAGTTCAATATATAAAATGGAGCCGGCCCCATGGAACCGAAACGTTTTGCTGCTTCGATTAACTGCTGTGATAATAAGCTGAAGCTTTCACGCAGCGATTCAAGAGTTTTGGCTTGTGCTGCGTCGGTAAGTATTTTTTCAATTTCCTTCGATTTTTTCATCCACTCAATATGGTCATCTCCGGTCAGCAATTTCATATCCACAGCTTTAAGTGTATTCAATGTTTGTTTTGCAGCATCAACGGCAGTTCCCGCCTCATCCTCGGCAAGGGCCTGCTGCATTGTAAAGTAATCATCAAAGACCTTTGCCAGTTGGTTTCGGAAAGCATCACTGACCGCAGAGTCAGACTCTTGAGTACGACCATGCTTAAGGCCAAACTTAGCCTTTAAATAGTTTATATTATCCGCCATACTCTCCGCCACCCTGCCGGCATCCTCCATAGTTTTGACTGTCCTACCTTCCACTGCATCGTTAGTCAAACGCATCAACATTTCAGCCCAGAGCATATGCCAACGACCTTCGAGCATTTCCGTATCTACTGCTTTGACAGCTTTTTGCAATCCTTCAAAGGCAAAACGTATTTCAGAAATATCCTGTTTTTTATAAGTATCAGTAATTTTTTTTGAAGCACGTATTATGTCATAAAGCTGTTGGCGAGAAATTGCTGATAGAGCCGTTGAGTTTTTCATGCCGGTGTCAGATTTAGATTTAGATTTAGAACCAGACATGTCCATACCAGCGTGTCCGCCGCCGCCCCCTCCGCCTTCCGGAGTCATCATGCTCGGTTTGGCCTGAATCTGCAAGGCGCTGTCAATCTTGAAGTTGCCTTTAGTTACAACGAGTTCGCCCTCTTTGAGTCCGCTGCGGACCAGGTAGTAATCGCCTGCCCGCGGCCCCAAAACAATCTCCCGTCCCTCAAAGGTCGGCTTGTCAGTATCGGGAATCTCCACGTACACGACAGCCCGTGTGCCGGTAACCAGAGCAGCGGTAACCGGTATGACCAGGGGCTTCTCGGCCTGGGCAGGGTCGTCGCTGGCGTAACCCTGTGATTCGGTGGTGACCAGCGGCATTTCGCAAATATCACATTTGCCCGGCTGGTCCTTTATAACTGAAGGATGCATGGGGCATATCCACTTGCCCGCCAGCTCGGCAGCCATAACTTTACCCTCGCCGGCAATCTGAGCGTTAACGGCTGCTTTGACGAACATTTCAGGTTTTAATCTGCCATCGGGATTTGGCACATTGACACGAACTTTAACCGTCCGCGTCCTTTCGTTGAGGATTGGGTCGATAAAGCTAATCGTTCCTGTGAAAATTTCACCCGGGTAGGAAACAGTCGTGAATTCGACCTTTTGCCCGTAACGCAGCCATCCCAGGTCTGATTCATAAGCGTCTAATTTGACCCAAACCTGTGAGAGGTCGGCGATGGTGTAGATGCGTGTGCCTTCTTTTACATACATACCTTCGATTGCATTTTTGTGTATTACGATACCGCCGGCGGGGGCGTAAATGGTTATGCTGTCGGAAGCTTTGCCGGTTTTTTCGATATTGGTAATCTGCTCGGCAGTCAGTCCCCAGAGTCGTAGTTTCTCGCGAGCGGCGGTTACGGTGGCCTCGGTCATTTCCCGCATAATATCCAGGTCGGTATCCTGAATGTTTTTGACGGCCGTCAACGCCTGGAGCAGTTCTTCCTGAGCGCTGAACAATTCCGGGCTGTAAAGATAAACCATATGGTCGCCTTTTTTGACCGAAACGCCTGTATAGTCCACGTACAGCCGATCCAGTCTGCCGGGCACCCAGGCAGTGATATATGCCAGGCGGCTTTCGTCATAATCCACCTTGCCTACCATACGGACAGTAGCCGTGACGAACTTACGCTCTACCGGAGCGGTTGCGATATCCATCAGCTTTTTAGCGGTCTCGCTGATGGTCAACTGACGCATGCTTTCGACACTTTCAGTCTCACCCATTGAGACAGGGACAAGCTTCATACCGCAAATCGGACACAAGCCCGGCTTTTCGAGACGAATGTGCGGGTGCATTGCGCAGGTCCATCTTTGTTTCTTTGCCGGGGCTTGCTGCGCTGCCGCTTGAGGGGGCGCTTGCGGCGATGGCTGTCCGGTGAGTACCCATTTAAGACCGTATCCCAGAGCAAAAATGAGCAAAAAAACCAGAACGGGTTTTACTTTTGTGCCAGGTTTAGAGCCGAATGCAATAAGTTTTTCGATGAAAGCTGCCATAATTTTACCATTTCTAAAGAATTAATGAGCTGTTAGTACCAGGATTAAATGTATTATTGCAGAGACCAGCGTGGTAATGCCGAGCCGTTTGTGCCAGCCGAGAAGAAATTTCGGCCTCTTCCGGCGAAACAGGCCAGCCATAACTGTCAGGGTAAGTAACGACAGTGTTATGATTCCCATAGGTTTTATGAGTTTGGCCGGCATCAGTTCGCCTGATTGGTGATTGTCCTCGATGCCTTTTTTATCATTCTGAGTAGGCGGCGGCAGAGGTTGGAGGTATTTTTCGGGGTTGCGCAGAAAGGCCGCCCGGCAAAAAGTGCAGCAAAAATACACCCTTTCGCCTTTGTATTCAGTGAATATGTTGGGGTCAACTTTGTTTTCGGGTATAACCGGGCAGGTTTGCCGGACAACTTTTCCTGTCTCTGCCGGTGAGTTCGCAGTATAGCTTTCTCCATCAGCGCAAGCTGCTGCCGATAAGGCGAACAGTATCATAATTGCAGCGACCTGCTGTTTGGCATTTAACATTCGATATCCGATGCTTAATAATCAATTACTTTGTTTTACTATACGCGGGATTTCTCGTCCGACAAGCATCTCCAGTTTGGCAAGGCTCTGCGCTCGGTTGGCCAGGGCCCGTTCGTAGGCAAGTGCGAATTCCAGCAGTATTCGCTGGGCATCAATCAGGTCGGTAAAACTACTTTGCCCCGTCTGGAAACCGGCCTGTGTTACTTTCAAAGACTCGGAGGCCTTGGGCAGCAGTGTATCTCGATACAAATTAATCTTTCGCTCGGCGTCGGCGAAATGATACAGTACCAGCTTCAATTCGGCGCTAAGGGAATTAGTTTTCTCTGCTTTATTTTGTATGGCGGAATAATATCGTGCTTGTGCCTGACGGACACCTGCGTCGTACTTTTCCCGCCAAAGCGGTATGTTGACCGATACCATAGCTATAACCGGGTCCTTGCCATTATCTTTTGGGTTGCCTACAGTAGAGTCGTCTGTGTCGATGAAGTTTAGCCCCAGGGTAATGTCCGGGAAATAGTCTTTTTTCGCTAACTCAATACTGCGTTTATTTTGAGCTATCTTAAAATCGAGCGCCTTAATCTCAGGATTTTGCTCTGTTAGCTGGGTAAGTAACTGCTTGTCGGTAATGCGTACGTCCTCAAGTTTGATTTCACCGGGCCAGGGAATCCCGGCGTTAACCGGTCGATTCAGGGCAGCATTCAGTTGGGCGACAATCGGCTTTTGCAGGTCAAGCAGTGTCAGGAGACGGTCCTGCAATTTTCCGAACTCGACCTGAGCGCGGATGACATCCGGATGAGTACCGGCTGCGGTTTTGAATCGGTTTCTTGCAACGCTCTCCAGATGCTTAACTAAATTGATGTTTTCCTTCGTGACGGCAACGGCTTTTGCCAGATAGTAGTATTCGTAGTATACATCTTTTACCTTAAAAAAGAGCTTAAGTTTGGCTGCCTCGTAACGCTGTCGCGCAGCATTAGCCGCCTGCATTGCTACATCTGAAGCGAGGTTAAGTTTGCCGAACCACGGAAAAAGCTGAGCGATTCCAAGACTCTGGCGTTGTGGACCGACACGGGTTTCTACCTCTTCGATGAAATACTGGTAGGTAAAGCGTGGGTCAGGCAGTGTTGCGGCCTGTGGTACCTGCTGCAGCGCAGCTTTCCACCGGTTAAACGCCGATTCAAGGCCGGGATTGTTCAAAGCCGCATACGCAAGATAGTCTGAAAGTCCAGCCGATTCGGTCAACTCCGGCAGTTCGGGGTTTGTCCTCCTGCTTTCTGCCGAGAGGCATCCTGTGGATTGCGAAAGCAAGAAGGGGGACGATTCATAATTTTCAAGCTCGCCGGATGCACAACCTGATGTAAACAGGCAAGCAATCACCCCAAACGCTGCTATTATTTCATATTGCTTCATTGTCTAAGTCTGGAGGAACAAGTTAATCTAACAGCGGATTATAGAACACACCCATCTTTAATAATAATAATCGGTCGTAACCCGCTCTTTTCTTGACACTAAAGCTTATATCCGGAATAAGTTTTAGCCGGTTATTGCTTCACATTGGCTAATTTTGCCTGCTTTTCGGTATCTGTGAGTTTATCCCACTTTGCAGGGCATCTTGTGCAACAAAAAGCAACTTTCTGACCTTTAAATTCTCGTATAAGATTTTTGGTAACCTTGCCGGGTTTGATAGGCGTGCCCATAACCGGGCAGCGATTGTTTACAAACTTCGGCTTTATATATCCGCCAATAGCTTCATTGACAGCGGCAATCAATTTTTTAGCTTTATGCAGTTCGTTCAGGGCGGCTTTGCTGTCGCCGGCCTCGACGGCCCTGACAGCTTCATCGATTGACTTCAATACCGCTGGCAACTGTTCAGAGTGAATCCGGTCAAGACTAAAAGCCTTAGCTCCGGTGTTTGTGTCCATATCCATTCTGGCTGCCTGGTTGTGGTTTTGATGCTTAGCATCAGCCTCTGTTCGGGTCAGAGGAAGACTCACAGTTACTATTGCCATTAGGCCGACGATACAAATAATTATTCCTACTCTGTTTTTGCTCATTTTTGTTCTCCTAATTAAGACTATGCTTGTTCGCAATTTAGAGACAGCATTTTTCGCTGCTGTTACCATCTAAAAACGAACCAATAGGTTCTAACGTTCCCAAAAACTTTTTTCAAGAAAACATTTTTTAGCATTGACGGAATAATTATATAGGATTATATTAGTCTTACATAAAGATTAGTCAAAATTTAAAGGTTTGATTAAATATGGATGTTTTAAGGCGAAATACGGATTATGCACTGCGTGTGATGGTGAATTTGGCGATACATTACGGGCAGAAGTCGGTATCGACGAGGGAAGTGGCGCAAGGTGATGATATTCCGTATCAGCTTGCGTGCAAGATATTACAGAAGCTTCGTAGGGCTAAACTGGTAGTAAGCTGTATGGGGCCGAAAGGGGGGTTTAGCTTAAGCAGGGAGCCATCAAAGACAACTCTTATGGAAATAATAGGAGTGATTCAGGGGCCTGTGAGCTTGAATAGATGTTTGTTAGCTGTGGATGTGTGCAGCAGGCAGAAAAGCTGTACCGTGAGCAAAAAACTTGCCGAACTTCAAAAATATATCGACAGTTATCTTCGCGGTATTACACTGGATGAGTTGTTGCGGAGCAGGGCGGTGAAAATAGAAGCCAAGGCAAGGAATCTTAGGAGGATAAAAAAATGAGCGGCGGGAAGGGAAAGTCAAATGTACTGCAGGCCTGTCTGGGTAAGGCCCGAAAATTGGCGGACATGGTTGAATATGCAGCCGATTCGATAGTCAGCAAGACGATACTGGACAAGCCGGCCGGGACAATTACGCTGTTTGCTTTCGATAAGGGCCAGAGGTTGAGTGAACATCAGTCGCCTTTGGACGCGGTTGTTCAGATTATTGACGGGGCGGCGCTGCTGACCATAGGTGGTGAAGATGTAAAAGCTTCAGCCGGCCGGATTATCATAATGCCGGCCAATGTCCCGCATGCGGTTACCGCGGAAGAAAAGTTCAAAATGCTGCTGACTATGATTCGCACATAAGCGGTGCCGTTGCAAAGGGTGTAAGTATTATGCGGGATAAACTGATAAATGAGATGAAAGATGTCTTTGCTGGAGACGAAAAGCGGATTGAGCACGCACTTGCTGTCTTAAATTACGCAGAGCAGATACAGGCGGTCGAAGGCGGCGACGCATTAGTTGCTACCGCAGCGGCGATTTTGCATGACATCGGAATCCACGAAGCCGAGCGCAAGTACGGCTCGTCAGCGGGAAAGTACCAGGAAATTGAAGGGCCGGGTATCGCAGAAGAGATTTTGAAAAGGCATAATGTTGCCGATGAGGCAACCAGACATATATGCAGAATAGTCGGCAGCCATCACAGCGCCAGGGACATAGATACCATTGAGTTCAGAATTGTGTGGGATGCGGACTGGCTGGTAAATATTCCGACCGATTTTGCCAATGCCGGCAAAGAAAAACTGCGGAAGATTATTGATAAAGTATTCAAGACCTGTAAGGGTCGTCAGATAGCAGTGGAATCGTTTATAAAAAAGAGCTGAAACAAAAAACCAATAAAAAAATGAAAGGGAAAATTATGTTTTGCTATCAATGTGAACAGACTGTAGGTGGTACAGGATGTACCAAAATCGGCGTATGCGGCAAGAACGAGGATATTCAGAGCTTGCAGGATACCCTTATATTCGGGCTGAAAGGTATCGCTGCTTATGCCTATCATGCCCGCCAACTCGGACAAACCGATGAGCAGGTTGACGCATTTATGCACGAGGCGATGTTCGCAACGCTGACGAACGTGGATTTTAATATGGAGCGTTATTTGGAGTTGGTCTTAAGGGCAGGCGAGATGAATCTGCGCGTTATGGAGATGCTCAATAATGCCCATACATCTACTTTTGGCAATCCTGCACCGGTGACGGTGCCGAGAGGCACAAAGGCCGGGCCGGGTATTGTTGTTACCGGCCACGATTTGCTGGACCTCTACGAGCTGCTAAAGCAAACCGAGGGTAAAGGCATCAACGTTTATACTCACGGCGAGATGTTACCCGCACAT
>CAJVYK010000048.1 GCA_913009865.1 uncultured bacterium | reverse complement strand
TTGGCAGCGTCTGTATGATTGCCCATAAACTAGTTCAGGTTATTGATAACCACTAAGATTGCCTTAAGAAAAGCTGAACTGAAAAAATGCTGTTCAGTTAAGTAATTGTGATCGACTATTCCATCGCGACTGACTGCATGGTAAGTAAGGATGTCCTCAAAGCAAAAAAAATGAGGAAAAAGAAATTTTATAACTTGACTCTGAGCTCTTCATAGGTGGCAAATTAAAACAGCATACAATCTGCGAAGACGTTCTGAAAGTCCGGCTCGTGGGCGATTTCAATGTATTCAATCCTGCGGGCTAACCGCCCTGCTCTATCCCGCCAGTGGCGGCTTAGAAGTATCATTTGTGCACCGCTGCTCGCAGCGTTGCCAACGAAACGAATGCGCTCCGCCGGCACAGCAGGCAATAGGCCTATTCGCAAGGCACTTTCTCTGCGAATATAATTGCCGAACGCACCGGCTAAAAGAACCCGCTTTATATCGCAATCTTCGAGCCGGATTCTTTTCTGCAGCAGCTTAATACCAGCCCGAATAGCAGCTTTTGCAAGCTGGGTTTCACGGATATCCTTCTGCGTCAGAACTACTTTATCAGCAAGGACAAAAGCCGGCTGGCCATCCTGTTCAATAATTCTTGACAAGATGTCCGGTGATAAGCTGTCGGTCAGTGTGCCGGGGTTGGCGAACCGTCCGCTTGAATCGATAACGCCCAAATCCAGTAATACAGCTACGGCGTCAATCAGGCCGCTGCCGCATATAGAGTGCGGCGGGCCGCCGCCTATCACATCCAGGTCTATATCATTGTCATTTACAAGGACAGCTTCTATCGCACCTTCAACCGCCCTGCCGCCGCAGCTTATCCGCGCCCCTTCAAAAGCAGGACCGGCGGCACAGCTTGCAGCATAGAGCTTATCTTTAGTGCCGAGCACAATCTCGCCGTTTGTGCCGATATCGACTACCAGCGTCATTTCCTCGGCTGAATTTATGTCCACCGCAAGTGCGACAGCGGTGGTATCTGAGCCAACGAAGCCGGCTATATTCTCAACGGTGTGGATATTACCGGCAGGGTTTATTTGCACGGATAATTCATCCGGGGGCAGGTCTTTGGCATCGAGGGAAAAGGCCTTGTACGGCGCCTGGCCAAGGCCGGCTACAGGCAATTTCAGGAAGATATGATTCATAGTCGTATTGCCGACAACACAGACTTCGTATATGTGGTTTGGGTCTATTGAGGTTTGGCTGCAAAGCTTTGCAGCCAGTTCATTTATACAGTCTATTATAGTTTTTTGCAGCTCGGCTAATTTTTCGTCGGTTTGGGCGTAGCTGATTCTGCTTATACAATCATCACCGTATCGGCTTTGCGGATTGAGGGCGGCTTCGGTTGCCAGGCATTGTCCGTCCGTCATATTGATTAGTTTTGCAACGACGGTGGTTGTGCCGACATCGACTGCCAGGCCGAATACCTTCTCGGATGTATATTTCTCGCGTATAGTGGGACGAAGTTTGTCTTGTATATCGATACCGTGGGCCAGGATTTTCTGCTCGAAGAACCTGGAGCCGGCAGGGATTGTTACTGTAAGATTACTTCGGATACGGTATTGACAGGCCAGGACATGCTTTCCGTCCGGCTCAAGGTTTACGACACACTTTTTACATAGCCCAGAGCCGCCGCAAACGGAATTTAGGATTATGCCGGCCTGTCCTGCAGCTTCGAGAAGTGTCGCACCTGTATGAATCGAAACCTGCCTGCCGTCCGGCTCGAAGGTTATATTGAAGTGTTCCATTTATCGTATATCGTATTGCGCCGTGCGTATTGCGTATGTCGTATCGCATATTCCTCTTCACGCAATACGGACAATCAGCTTATTTTGTGCCGTACTTTCCAGCGGGCACGCCTTTTTTTACTGCCAACTTTGCGCCTGCGTCTTGGTTTTGCCATCTATTTCTCCAATAACCAGCCAAAAAACCTTTTTCCGAAACACTTTTAACCCTTTGGGATATATGGTATTATAAAGAAAGTAAAAAGTAAAAGGTAAAAATTAAAAAGTAAAGGTTACCACAAAGCTTGTCCACAGGCAAGCAGTAAGCGGGTATCCGCATCAATTCAGATTGAGGTGCAAAAATGATTCAATGTAAAGATTGCGAATTTTGCCAGACCGGTCCCGGTGGTCGAAGAGTTTTCAAATGCGACCCGTTTGTTAATATCAAGGAGCCGGAGTGCATAGCCAAATGGCAGCTAATCCGCCTCGATATGCTGGTAGCCAGCTACCAGGGAATGCTCAAGTGGCAAAGTAAATTGGCACCCCTCCAGGATAAAATATTCAAGTATATGCAGCGGGAAATCGAGGATATGGACGAATCCGAGCGATGGAGACTCGATGACGAAGTGAACGAGGAGGACGAGGATGAGGAAGAAAAAAACATCTAAAAAACGGTAGTAGCACAAAATAGCCAGGCAAAACAAAAAAGCTATAAGATTTTTCTTCATTTATGCAATAAAACAATTCCGGATACCGTCTTTATCTATGTAAAAAGCACTTGAATATGGCAGAAAACGATGATTTAGCCCCGATGATAACCGGCTGTAAGAAAGGCGCGCCGGAGTGCTTTTCGCAGTTAGTTGATATATACGCAAGCCGATTGTTTGGCTATTTTTACCGATTGACGGGCGATAACGAGGTAAGCGATGATCTGCTCAGCGAACTATTTGTCAAATTGGTGGAGAAAATCAGCTCTTTCAAAGGCGGCTCTTTCGATGGCTGGTTGTTCAAAATAGCGTCTAATATTTTCTATGACTATTTAAGGGGTAAGCAGCGACAGAAAAAATTGCTCGAGGCCCAAAAAAAACAACTCGAATCAAACAAACAAAAGGCCCAACAGTCCGACAACGACAGAATCGATAAATTGCAGATACAGCTCAAGAAGCTGGATGTAGATACCAGGGAATTGATAATGCTGCGTTTTTATTCACAAGTCAGCTTTAAGGAAATAGCAAAAATGCGGTCTGAGCCAATAGGAACAACATTGTCAAAGCTGCATCGAGGGCTAAAAAAACTGCGAGAGTTGATGAATTAAGAATTAAGTAATAAGGATTAAGAGTTATGAATGGGCCAAACGAGGAAAATCTAAAAGAGCTGTTCGAGAGATTCCTCAACTCTAAACAGGCCAGACGGGCTGTAGAGGACGTTCAGAAAGCCGAGCAAATTCTTCGTGAACATCCTGCGCCTAAGCCGGATAAGGAGCTTATAGCTGATATAAAAGTGAAAATCGCCAGGGCTTTGCCGCGCAGGAAGGTAAATGCTTTCAGGCGGATAGCTTACAAAATAGCGGCTGTTGCCGCAGCACTGATCCTCATAACAGCTATAAGCGTAAAATTATTCGAAAAGAGCAGCGGTGAGTCTGGAAAAAAAATTGCTACTACCTCAACAATGCCTGAAATAATCTGGGAAAGCGATGATACTGCTGCTAACGATGCGAATTTGGCGACCTTAACCGCTGAGGTCGAGCAAATTGAAAGCGAAATACTGGCTTTGCAATTGGGCGAAAATAACGGTAATGGATACAAAGCCGTGACAGAATTAGAAATGGAACTGATAGAAATTAATAGTGATTTCTGGAAAGGGTAAGAAAATGAAAACGACTTATGGAGCAATTCTGGTTTCAGTAATGGTTGCGTTGATGTTGTTTACGGCTCTGCCCTGCAGGGCTATGGAGAAGAATGAAGAAAACATCTGGCGTGAGGACAATCCGGGACAACGAAGGGGCGGACGGCCGGAACTGACAAACGAAGTAATTGAACGCATAATGGCTCGACTGGAAAAGATCAATCCGAAAAAGGCCGAAGAGTTGGCGCGGTTGCGGGAGAAAGACCCTGAAAAATTCAAGGCTGAGCTTAGAAAAACTGTGCGGGAGCAAATCGAGAAAAGATTCGAAGGGCGTATGGAACGCAGGGACGGCCGAGGGCCTCGACGGGGAGAGCAGGAGATGCCATTTATCAGACCCGGTGAGCGTGGTGGACCTGGTGGGTTTGGTGAGCCCGGCGGTGGGCCAGGGAGAGAGATATTCAGAGACCGCTTGCGCGAGAAACACGATGAATACCTCAAATGGCTGGAAGAAAATTATCCCGATGAAGCAGAAAAACTCGCTGAACTAAAAGAGAAAAAGCCGGAACTTTATATGAGACAGATTCGGCTGAGCTTAAAGAAGTATGGCAGAATCGCGAGAGCGGCAAAGGAAAATCCGGAATTAGCGGAAGCTCTTAAAAAAGATTTAAAACTTAAGGAAAAACGAGATGAACTGCTTAGAAAAATCAGAGCTGCCAGCAATGATGATGAAAAGAAAGAGCTAATCGAAGATTTGAAAGGGATAGTCAGCAGTAGGTTCGACCTGATTGTAAAACAAAAGCAGACAGAGTATGAGCAGTTGCGTAAAAAACTCGATGAGCTGAAAGAACAGGTCAAGCAAAGACGAGCCGAGGTTGAAAAGTGGAAAGATGTTAAAAACGAAAAGGTAAAGACGAGAATCGAAGAGTTGATAAGTCAAACCGAAAAATTCAACTGGTACTAAACTAATTGATTATTGGAAAGGATAAAAAATGAAAACCTATGGAATATCTTTAGTTTTGGTAATGGCATCAGTGCTGTTATTTACGGCTCTGCCATGTGGGGCTGCGGAAAAGAATGACGAAAACTTCTGGCTTGACGATAAACCAAAACAGGATCACAGACGGTTTGAACTAACAAATGAAAGAATCGAGCGCATAATGGGTCGGCTGGCGGAGAATGACCCGGAAAAAGCCAAAGAACTGGAACAGCTGCGCCAGGAAGACCCGGAGAAGTTCAAGGCCGAGCTTAGAGAAACTATGCGGGAACATTTCGGCAAAATGTCCAGGGGACGTAACATGCAGGAGCGATTCGGTAGAATGTCCAGGGGACGTAATATGCAGGAACGATTCGGTAGAATGTCCAGGGGACGTAATATGCGGGAACGATTCGGCAGAATGTCCAGGGGACGTAATATGCAGGAACGATTCGGTAGAATGTCCAGGGGACGTAATATGCGGGAACGATTCGGCAGAATGCCAAGGGAACGTAATATGCAGGAACGATTCGGCAGAGGATACTGGTAACATACAGGATGTAAGTAAAAGAAAAACTAATAATACCAGGATGCAGAAAGAGATCAAACAGAAATCAGAAATCTTCCCCCTGTTCTTGTGAAGACAAGAACAGGGGCTAAATAAGACCACTGAAATCGAAAGCCCTGGCTAACGATCAATTCACCAGCGACGCGTACAGCATGTCGACTTTGCCCGTGTTATTATTCGGTTCGGCTGGTAATTTCAATAAGATGAAAGCCAAACTGCGTCTGGATGGGGCCATGAATTTTTCCAAGGTCTTCGCTGAAGACCACATCATCGAATTCCTTTACCATTTGGCCGGGAGAAAATTCGCCCAGACCTCCTCCCTGCCGGCCGGAAGGACACTTGGAGTGCTCCTTAGCCATTTGCACAAAATCGGCTCCGGCTTCAATTTGTGTCTTGATGTCTTCGCATTTTTCCCGTGTTTCAACTAAGATGTGACGTGCCGCCGCCCTGGTCATAATCGCCTCCAATCTGTCAGGTTAATATACTCAAACTGACCAATGGCCAGTTTGAAAAGTTAAAAATCAAAGATTAAAAATCAAAATTGCCGAATCCCGACGAAGTCGGGATGGCTGCTTGATTGTTTTTTGTTTACGGAACATATTATTAAATAATGAGTTATAGCAATTTCGGACCGTAAATCGGTCAGTTTGAGTAATACATTATGCCTGTATCTTAATAAACTCAGTGATAGTTCACAATCCGCTGCGCATTTGCTCGGCTTTAGTTGCTCGCTTGAGTATCTTCTTCTCTTCCGAGGTTAAACTGTGAATGCCGGAATCGTGGACCTTTTGCAAAATGCGGTCAACCTCCATCTGCAGGCTGCGGTGCGTGGTAATTTTCTTTTCCCATCGGCTGGAGCGGATTTTTAACTTGAGTTTGGCACGCCAGCCCTCAGAAAACACGTAAACAGCGCCAGCCGCCATGCCACCCAAATGTGCGGCCTCACCGCCGGCATTTGTTCCCTTTGTTATCATCACAAAAAGGAAATAAACTATTCCCACTATCGCTGCGACCCTTATTGGTACAGGAAAAACAACGATAAAAACAACAAAGTGTGGGAAAAGAATTGCGCAGGCGGCGAGCATACCGAGAATCGAGCCGGAGGCGCCTATCATTGGGCCGGCAGACAGAAAGTTTACTGCGACAAGTAAAAGATAGAACAGCCCGCCCGCTGCACCACAGCCGAGATAAAACTTCAAAAACCTTTTGCCGCCCCAGTGGCGTTCAAGCGTCGGGCCGAGGAAGAACAGGCCGAGCATATTAAAAAGGATGTGTATTATACCGCCATGCAAAAATTGGTACGTTACGAGTCGCCAGAGCTGCAACGCCGTAGAAAAGGAAGCCGGATAAACTGCAAACCATCTCACCAGCAGCCCGTCGGCTCCTAAAATCTGCACAAAGTATATCACCACATTTATAATCAACAGCCATTTGACCACCGGTGTGAGCGAAGGAAAGCTCATCCGCATCTGTGGGGCATTGCGGAATGCGGAGTGGAACTTCTCCTGACTGTAGTCTCTATCATAAAGACCCATAGTTCGTTATTCGCGCCCCGTGACTTGTGGTTTGTTATTTGGTTCCATTTTTTCAAATATTGCTAATAAAATTATACCAAATACTGTCATAGCAATACTAATATTTTGTGAAATTGTCAGGCCGTCGAATTTGTTAAATGGGTTGTCATCACGCAGAAATTCTATGAAAAAACGAGTGATGCCGTAAAGTATTAACATCAAGCCAAATGTACAGCCAGGTTTGGCAAACAGCTTGTTAGAACTTCTGGAGTTGCCGGCGTTTTGGGCTCTTCGCCAGAAAAGATAGAGTATGAGGCATAAAAAAGCGGCATTGGCTGACGAATACAATTGTGTAGGATGGACAGGCAAACAGCGGTACGGACCCTTGTCAACCATATCTTTCTGCCTCTGTGTCAACTGTTCATACGGTTTTAAGCCCTGGAACCATACACCATTTTCGCTGTACTCGCCGAAAAAATCAGAGGATAATTCCAATTGCGGCTTGGCTCGATTCCTCTCCGGGTTCGGATATACCTGGCTATGGTAAGCAAATGAGCCATAAGGAAAACGGACGGCCCAGGGCAGCTCTGTTGGCTTTCCAAAATCACAGCCATTTAAAAAACAGCCGATTCTGCCAAAGGCAAGTCCTAACATCAACCCGACAGCGAGAATATCAAAATAGCGGCGAATCGGAAGTTTATGCCGCCGAAGATAAAAAATAATGACAGTGATTGCCAAAATTACGCCCCCTAAAAACTCCAGACCGCCCTGCCAAATAGCAAAGGCCGAAAGCAGCCTGCCACGGAACTGGTCGAAATAGTGGACTACGTAAAGCAGACGGGCTCCGACCACTCCGCCTATCAGGGAATAGAGGGCTGCATTAGCAATGAGCTGAGTATCTAATGTAATATTACGACTCAGCCGCCTTATCAGGAAAATAGCGGCCATAAAGCCGATAACCATCATTAGGCCATAGCTTGGCAAACCATGATGTATGATAGGTATCTCGAAAAGTTTAGGATACATAGCTAATTGGTTAAACTACCCTGTCGCCGTACCGGCGACGGCTAAACAACTCCGTATAACCCCCAGGATAAACCTGGGGGCTAAATACGGTATCTATTCTTTTATTTTGTTGTTTTCGTCAAGAACAATAATTTTCGGCTTAAACTTCTTAGCCTCATCCGGTGTAAAAAAGCCGAAGCTAAAAATAATGATAATGTCTTTCGGCTTGACCAGATGAGCTGCTGCACCGAGTACCACGACCCGGCCGGAACCGGCCTGGGCAGGAACAGCATAGGTCTCCAGCCGGCTGCCATTGCTTAAATCGGCAACCAAAATAGACTCGTAAGGCAAAATACCGGCTGCCTCCATCAGCTCAGAGTCGATAGCTAAACTGCCGGGATAGTGCAACTTCGTATCCGTAACCGTTGCACGATGTAACTTGCTTTTTAATATTTTTACAAACATAATCAATACTTAGTTGTTAGCATTTAGTAAGTAGATTGCTTCACTTTGCTCGCAATGACTAACGGCTATTCAGCTACCATTATATATTATTGTTTGCTCAAGTCCACCAGAATGTTGTCAATTAAGCGGGTAGAGCCGATTCTGACGGCTACCGCTACAAGAACTCGCCGCCCAATGCGGTCAAGCTCCTGCAGCGTTTCAGCGTCAACGATACTTATATACTCTATCTCTATCGATAAAGCCCGGCTTAGTATTTTACGCATCTCGGTAATAATTGTTCTGCTGTCTGTGATGCCAACGTCAACCATCTCCCGACACTTTTGAAGCGATTTATAGACAAAAGCTGCATCTTTTTTCTGCTCCACGGTTAAATATTTATTCCTGCTGCTGACCGCCAGTCCATCCGGACTGCGAACCGTGGGACAAACAACAATTTCCAAAGGCACATTTAAATCAACGACCATTCGCTTAATAACGATTGCCTGCTGAGCGTCCTTTTGGCCAAAGAAAGCAATGTCCGGAGCAACGATGTTAAATAACTTGGCGCAGACAGTGGTTACTCCGCGAAAGTGTCCCGGACGAAATCGGCCACAAAGCTGCTCGGTCAATTTTTCGACGTTTACCCAGGTCAGATTCTCCGATGGATACATCTGCCGGCATGCAGGAGCGAAAACAACATCAACGCCTGCCTTTCTACAAATTTCCAGGTCGGCTTCCAGAGGTCGCGGATATTTTTCAAAATCTTCGCCGGGACCAAACTGTGCAGGATTAACAAAAATGCTGACTACAACAAAATCGCTTTTTTTCACCGCCGTCTCGATTAGGAAAATATGGCCGATATGCAACGCCCCCATAGTCGGAACAAAGCCTATTCTTTTACCTTTACTGCGGGCGGCTTTTACCAGACCTCTGACTGACACTATTGTTTTTGCAACTTCCATTGCTTATTTAACGGCAGCGTAACTTCTTATTTGATTTGCTAAAAGTTCAATATCGGCATCTTTCATGCAGTCTAAATTTGACATCTGCTTACGAATAACAGGACAGGCTTTCCAATCGACAAAGAGCTGCTCATAACCGGAACGGAGAGATTCCAGGAACCGCTTTTTTATGGCCTGCTCATAAGGACGGTTGCGCTTGTGGATACGCTCCAGGCACTCTTGCACCGAATCGGTTAGATATACCACCAACACCGGCGAAGCAACCTCTGCAGCAAACGGCTGGTAAATCTTCTCGTACAAAGCTAACTGCTGCGTATTGAGCGTCTGCCTTGCATAGATAAGCTCCTTGTCGAAAATGTAGTCGCTGATGGTAATCCGTCCCGGCTCTAATATGTTACGATTTAACTGCCCGGCTCTGTGTGTCAGAAAATATAATTGAGAATCCAGCGCCAGCTCTTTTTTGCCGGCATAAACGTCCGGCATAAAGGGATTTTCATCGTAAGGCTCGAGCAGCAGTTGGCAGCGGAGAGCTTGGGACAATTTCTGTGCCAAAGTAGTTTTCCCTACGCCGATTACACCGGCAATACTGATAAGCTGGGGCAAATCGGGATTGGGTACGAAATTTGAGCCGTTAAGCCTGGATGCCAACTCACTTACAGATTCTTTCATAACAGGGTGCTGTAATTCGGCATTGAGCTGAGAAAGGCCTTCGAGCACAAACGATCGTAAGTGCATTTGGTAATGCGGGACGATTAAGTTAGGACGATTTACGACCTCACCGCCAAAAAGCAAAAGGTCCAAATCAATAGTCCTCGGCGACCATCTTATCCGTCTTACCCTGCCGAGCGCAGCTTCGATATCGACAACTTTCTTATGTAAGTCCTCTACGCTTAGGACGGTCTTTATTTCCGCCACTGCATTTAAGTACTTAAGCTGATTAGTGCCGCCGAGCGGAGTGGTTTCGATTAGGTCGCTTACTCGGGCAACCTCAAACTCTTCAGCTTCGGCTAACATTTTAAGAGCTTCACTAATAGTGTCCTCTCTGTCACCTAAGTTACTTCCCAGTCCAATATATGCCGTTGTCAGCTCAGCCATAATTTACAATCCAAATCTACCACGCCGCAACAATCGTTTTTGTAAATACCATTGCTTTTGGCAATCTCAACCGTTCGGATATTTGAGATTGCCGCGGCCTAAAAACAAGGCCTCGCAATGACAACTTACAAAATCAAATGCTATGGCGTACTACCACTAAATTGCAGCAAAACGTTCCATAGCTTCCTTAACGTCAGCAGGTTTTCCAAACGCTGTGAGCCGGAAATAACCCTCTCCAGCCCGTCCGAAACCAACGCCGGGCGTGCCGACCACATTAGCCTTCTGCAAAAGAATGTCAAAGAAATCCCACGAGCTTAGCCCTTTCGGCGTCTTCATCCAGATATACGGTGCATTTACTCCGCCAAAAACACCGTAGCCGAGCTTAGTGAGCGATTCGCGAATCAGGGCGGCATTGGCCATATAAATATCAATAATCCGCCGGGTCTGCTTTTTGCCATCGGGGCTGTAAACAGCGGCTGCGCCGGCCTGTGATATGTAGGAAGCACCATTAAACTTGGTGCTATGCCGTCTGCTCCATAAGGAATTGACTTCAACCGCCCCGCCGTCTTTCGCATAAGCCCTGACCTGCTTCGGCACAACAGTAAAGGCACATCTTAGGCCGGTAAAGCCGGCGGTCTTGGAGAAACTGCGAAACTCAATCGCTACCTCTTTGGCCCCTTCAACTTCGTAAATCGAATGCGGTATTTGACGGTCGGTGATAAAGGCCTCATAAGCAGCGTCAAAGAGAATTATCGCCTTATTACCGTGAGCGAAATCAACCCACTTACTTAAAATTTCCTTAGTAACCACTGCCCCTGTAGGATTGTTCGGGAAGCACAGGTAGATAATATCAACGGGGCTGCTCGGCAGCTCAGGGGTAAAATCATTCTCAGCGGTGCAGGGCATATAGACTATTTTGTCATACTGGCCGTTTTCATTGGCCTGTCCGGTTCTGCCGGCCATAACGTTGGTATCCACATAGACCGGATAGACGGGGTCTGTTACAGCGATGACATTATCGACGCCGAATACTTCCTGGATATTGGCTGTATCACACTTGGCGCCGTCGCTGATGAAAATCTCGCTTTTATCCAAATCGACGCTGCGGGGCTTAAAGTCGTTTTCGATTATTGCCTCAATTAGAAAATCATAGCCCCGCTCCGGGCCATAGCCGTGAAAACCCGTTTCACTGCCCATATCATCAACTGCCTTTTTCATCGCTTCGAGAACAGCCGGGGCTAACGGCTGGGTAACATCGCCGATACCAAGACTAATTATCTTTGCATCAGGATTTTGGGCTTGAAAGCTGCGAATCCGTCTGCTGATTTCCGGGAATAAATAACCCGCCTGCAGTTTCAGAAAATTCTCATTTATCATCGCCATAGCTCTGTCTGCAATCCTGCTAAAGTTGAACTTATATAGATAATCAGGAATCAATCACGGCAGGTCATTCTATTGGCTGCTCGGCTTTGCGTCAATACTTTGTTCAAACATGTTATTTGTCGCTCAGCCAGGTTGGGCCGTAGCTTATGTCAACTTTCAGTGGGACATCGAGCTGTAAGGCACCGGTCATTTTCTGACTAATCCACTGCGAATGTTTGTCGGCCTCGGCGGTGGGCAGTTCGAAAACAAGCTCATCGTGAATTTGAAGAATCAATTTTACAGGCAGCAGTTCAGTCTCGATTTTCCGGTGAATATTTATCATCGCCACCTTTATCAAATCCGCCGCTGAACCCTGAATAACGGTGTTGATTGCCAAACGCTCGGCCTGGTTGCGTTTATTGGCATTTCTGCTATTTAGATTTGCAATTTTACGCCGGCGATGCAGGATTGTCTCAGCGAAACCGGTGCGTTTGGCTGTGGCAATTACATCATCCATAAATTTGCGGATTGAACCGTAACGAGCGAAATAGTCGTCGATAAACTTCTTCGCATCATGCTGGCTTATCCCAATCGAACGCGACAGTCCGAACGGGCCCTGGCCGTAAATGATGCCGAAGTTGACCGCTTTGCAGCGTGACCGCATTTCGCCTGTCACCTCTTCAAGGGGCACATTGTAAATCTGCGAAGCGACGAAGCGGTGAATATCCTGATTGGCAGCGAAAGCAGCCATCAAAGCAGGGTCCTTTGAAAAGTGCGCCAGCAGTCGCAGTTCAATTTGCGAATAATCGGCGCTAAGAATGCAGTCAGTTTTGCTTTCGGGAACGAATGCTGAACGGATTTTCCTGCCGAGTTCGGTGCGAATGGGAATATTTTGCAGATTGGGGTCGCTGGAGCTAAGCCTGCCCGTGGCGGTGATAGTCTGGTTGAACGAGGTGTGGAGACGGCTGGTACGCGGGTTGATTAACGAGCCGAGCTTGTCCACATAGGTATTTTTCAACTTGCTTAGCTGGCGGTATTGAAGAATCAGTTCAATAATGGGGTGCAGGCCGGATAACTGTTCCAGTACCGCTGCGTCCGTGCTTCGGC
>CAJVYK010000047.1 GCA_913009865.1 uncultured bacterium | reverse complement strand
ATGCAGAATACGCAGTCAACGAAGGCTGGAGCAATACGACTATCAAAGTGCTCAATCTATACGATGAGGGCACTTATGGTACTAACAACGAGGTCTTTAGACAGGACTGCATAGTGAGGGTTGCGGTGGTTCCCGCCCCGGGGGCTGTTTTGCTGGGCGGTATTGGTATAAGCCTCGTTGGCTGGCTTCGGAGACGCAGGATGCTGTAGATTTATAATTTGTTCGGTTGTAACTGAGTCTTAAAAGGGCTGGGAGCGTTAAGCTCCCAGCCCTTTTTTATTGGCAGGGCGGCAAGTGCGAATGTGTCCTTAATTGAGTTGCGGCCCTGAACTTCTGAGATTTGGCTGCTCGCCGAAGCTTTGCACATAAAAATTCGGTCTTCGGTGTTGTTATTTGTCAACATCACAGACACATCCTTCGCTAAGTCTATTGCGTACAGATAATACCGATCTTGTTGATTTTGCTTAACCTTATGCTGGGCAAGTACTTATGAAAGTAAAGATAGGGTGTTTGTCTATCGCTTGTTTTGGTACGAATTTTGCTCTGCAACAGCATAGAGCGTACATTATATACTTATGAAGAGCGGTTATACAGGGATGCCTCTGATGAGTGGGTCTGAAAGGCGAAAGTATAAGCGGTTGCCAATAAAGCTTGATTTATCATGCCGCAGAGTTGGTTCGGCAGCAGAGAAATTCCATACCGGCTACACAGTGGATGTAAGTCCCGGCGGTTTGTATTTTGAGACTGCAGTTGGCACATTTAAGCAGGGCAACCTGTTAAAGGTGAGATTGTCAATACCACCGACGACAGGTCTGCTTGAATTTGGCGGCAAGATTTCGGGTTTTGCCATGGTCTTGAGAACCTGCAATATCTGCGATTCTCGCACAGACACTAATTTATCTTCCGGCAGGTACGGCGTAGCCGCCGAATTCTGCCAGTCCCCGAAGCTTTGCACGTAAGAATCACTTTTTTGGCCGCTCAAAAAAGCCCTCAAAGACTTCAACCGCCGGCCCGGTCATATAGACACAATTATCTTCTTGGCGCCAATTCAAATCCAGGTCCCCACCCGGCAGATGTGCAGTACATACTCGCTTGGCTCGGCCGGTAAGCACCGCCGCCACACAGCACGCACAAGCGCCGCTGCCGCAGGCCAGGGTAATTCCGCTGCCTCGCTCCCACGTTCGCATAGTAAATTCTGTGGGCTTATCGACCTGAACAAAATGCACATTAATACGCTGCGGGAATATGCTGTGGTTTTCGATTACAGGTCCGATTCTTTCCAGTTCAACTGTTGCAAGGTCATCACGGAAAAAGACAGCGTGCGGATTGCCCATCGATACGCACGTCATTACGAACGCGCGGCTTTGAAATTGCATTGGCTGTTCAATTACTTTTTTGAGGGGTAGTTTGACTGGTATATCCTCGGCGGCTAATACGGGTTGGCCCATATTGACGCATACCTTTTGAACTTTGTCTTCGTTATCGATTATAAGACCAACGGTTAAAACACCATTGGCAGTTTCTATACCCAATGAGGCAGAGCAGGCAGGGCAATCCGGCACAGAAAACGGTCTTTGTGCTTCGGCGAGTCTGTGTTCATAAACATACTTGGCTACGCATCGGGTTCCATTTCCGCACATTTGGGCCTCTGAACCATCGGCGTTGAAAATGCGCATCCGCACATCAGCTATTTGTGATGGACATATAAGAATCAACCCATCAGCGCCGATACCCTTGTGCCGGTCACTGACGATTTGAGCCAGCTTTGTGGGATTTTGGACCTTCTCCTCGAAGCAGTTGACATAAACATAGTCATTGCCCAGCCCGTGCATTTTGGTAAACCTCATTCTGTATCTCCTTGCAAAAAACTACCGCCTTAGTATATGCGTATGCCGGATTAAATCAAACTTGTTTGCCGAATTTAGCAGAGTAGGGGGGATGAGACCGATAAGTGCTGTTCCAGGTAATACCCAGGGTTTGCGTTCTTCGTAAAGACTCGATAATTAAATCGCAAATTCCTTTCTGCGGTTGTTCATCTGGGCTTTTAAACGTGCGACAATAGATGAGTGCATCTGCGAGACGCGGGACTCGGATAAATCCAGTGTTGCTCCGATTTCCTTCATTGTCATCTCCTCATAATAATACAAAACGACAATCAGCCGTTCAGCCCGTGTCAGTCCCTTGGTAAGCAAATTTTTCAGGTCTCGCTTTTGAGTCTCTATCAGAGGGTTCTGGCTTTTTTCATCTTTGATTACGTCTATTTCGCGGATATCTTTTTCGCCGTCGCCATCGCTGAACTTGGTGCTCAATGACACCAGGTTGACTGCATTGGCATCTCGCTGGAGTCTGTTAAACTCCTCCATATCTACACCCAGTTCTTCAGCGATTTCTTTTTCGGTGGGCTTGTGACCAAGATGTGTCTCGAGTGACTGCGTGGCCCTTGTCAACTGGCTGGCGCGTGCACGTACCAATCGCGGCACCCAGTCCATACTCCGTAGCTCGTCGAGAATAGAACCTCTTATACGAGGCGAGCAATATGTCTCAAACTTTACACCTCTGGCAGGGTCGAAAGCATCGATAGCGTCCATCAGCCCAAAAATACCGGCGCTGATAAGGTCGTCTAATTCAACCTTGTCAGGTAATTTGCTGTGTAACCGCTCGGCGGCATATTTCACCAGGTACCTGTAATTTTCCATAAGTAGATTGCGGGAGCGGTCATCGCCGGTCTTGTGAAACTGCTCCCATATCTGGCCGATATCGAGATGTTGTTTGGTTTCCACAGCTTTCCTCCATGAAAGGGCCCCGCCTTGCGGGAACCCGTGTTCTATGATTCTAACAGATTTTGCAGAGCCGAGTTTTAAGTCCTATAAACATCAGTGTTCTTCCTTACCCTTACCTGCTGACTACAGACTGTATAGAAAACACCTATCCCTTTTCTTATCGACTTTTTGGTCGATAACTTTAGAATAACCAGTCAACAACTTTCTTAAAAAACCCGTCATCGTTGGACTGGACGGCCAAACCATTACTCAGTTTCGCTGCTAAGGCTACCAGCGATGAGGTAATTTTTGCCTTTGGATAAGCTAAGACAACCGGCTTTCGCATGCGTACAGCCGAAATCAGTCGCTGGTCTCTAAGTATTACCCCTGCGTCATACACATGAGTGTTCAAAAATCGCTTTGCAACGTTTGCTATCTGTTGATAGGTCTTCTTGCCCTCCGTTAATGTTTCAGCTATGTTCACAATAAGACTTATTCGGCCAGTGAACCTGTTGCCAACCAGCACTTTAATCATTGCATAAGCGTCGGTCATCGCCGGGGCCTGCGGCGTTGTAACCACCAGAACGTGGTCAGCGGCAAGGCAGAAGCCGACAACCGACTTGAAAATGCCGGCTGCGGTATCAATTACAATTGCATCGGTATCACTGCCGATCCTCGATAATTCTTTCAACAGCCGGTGGCGTTGAAACTCATTGATGTTAGCCAGTTGCTCAAGCCCGGAGGCACCGCAGATTATCTCCAGGCCCTCAGGGCCGGTATGAATAACTTCCTCAATGCTTTTTTGGCCGTTAATCATATGCGAAATGTTGTATTTGCTGTTAATGTCCATAATAATATCGAGGTTACCTAACGATAAGTCCGCATCGACGAGCAAAACTTTTTTCCGCGAAGCAGCCAGACATATCGCAAGATTTGCCGCTATATTAGTCTTACCGACCCCTCCTTTACCGCTGGTTATCGCCAAAACTTTCGCCTGACGCCGGCAGCTTTCCATCATTTGTTGTAGGTGAATCGCTTCGTTTGCCATTTGTCTTTTTTAAAACATCTCTAATTTCCGATTTTTCAAGTATCAGATTTTTTATTGACTAGAAGCCATCCCAAAACCTCATTTGGTCTGCAAACGGCTCTTTTGTCGTCTGGACAAAAGTCGGCCTGCCCCTTAAGGGCCTGCATCGGCATAGTTATGACTATGCCTGTTTCGGCCTCCTTGCCAGACGCCGAAATTTCTCATTTTCGACATCAAAGCAGGTTTTGGGATGACTTCTAATACCATTTGACAGTGGTTACTCGAAAATTGAAATCATTCCTTGCTTTTGCTTCAGCAATTCTGCTGCTATTTTTTGGTTAAGCGAATTTTCCAGGAGCTTATTTATTTGCAGTTCGAGATACTCATCCCGATTTTTTTCGAAAAGCTTTTGGGCATATTTGTCGATTGTCGGTTTAACCTTGAAGCTGCCGTTGACACCGAATTTGATACTTTCAGTATCCCGGAGCAGAAGACGCCGGCTTCGGCTATGTTCATTGATTGCGTTGTTCAACAACTCTGAAAACTCATCCACCGCCAAGTCCTTCGGAACAAAGCCGGGACTGTGAACATTGTTTATGTTCTGGGTAAGGATTTTTTGGCGGGTCTGTGTGAATTTGATTATCTTGACGAGCACCTCAGTGATATTATCTGTTATCAGTGACGGCAGATTCATACGCAATCCTTGCTACTGTTATAAATATATAAGTCATAAGAGCATAAGCTTTTTGTTCTTATGCACTTTTGCCCTGTCCTCTTTTACTTAGAATCTGTCTTATTTCCCAAAGAGTTTTTGTTTTCTTAAGCTCAATGATTTTTGATAATCTTTCGAACACCGACTCATCGTACAATCGATGTCCGCCTTCAGTCCATTGTGCCTCACGAATAAGACCCATTATCGTATAGTTATGAATGGTTTGTCGGGAAAAGGGGGTATAGCGAACTAACTCGCCGATTCGATAGAGCTTAGCAGGTATTTGAAAGGTCCGATTTTTGGTTTCCGGCTGCATTAGAAAAACCTTTTTTCTGAAGAACTTTATTTGACGGTTAACAACTTCAAAGATTAAGAGAATAAAACATTCTGAGCGGAGCGAAGAATCTCTTCCTCAAACCGATGCGTTATTCTTTTCTGTAAACCAGATCCTTCAACTTCACCTCAGAGTCTGCCCCCGATCGAAGCGATAACAGCAAAATCCAGTCGGTTTGGGTTATTAACTTTTTTAAGTCAGCAGTTGTTAAGTTACGTTAGTTACTAAAAGGTATTTTACATTTTGTAAAATGTAAAACACCTTTTATCGGATGTCAACTCTTTTTTCAACTTTTTTGGAAAAAATTTGGTCATTTTTTTCTGTGCCAATTGTGCGATGTTTTACCGGGCGCCCTCAGCCAGGCGGACCGCGCAGGAGTTTTCGGATATTTTTCTAAATCTATCGGCCTCTTTCGCCGAGTATTGCCGGTTAAGCGATTGGTATGAGGGAGTTGAACGCATTATTAGGTTTAATTTGGTAGTTTTTTGCTAATATCCTTAGCCAAATATCCGATAGATGGACAAGAGCGAATCTTGTAGTAATATTTGAACCGTACGGATGATTCGAAAGGCCGAACTAATTTAAAATTATGCAGCGAAAGCGAGACAATAAAAATTCTGAAAATATCGCCAACTACTCTGACGGCAGCATTTCCCTGCTTGAGCGGGTAACGCCCCTGGCTCGTCGGATAAACTGCCTCGACATTGAACGAATAGCCGATGTTTGTATTAAGAGCATTCCGAAATTGGTTGGTGTAAGGTTTGCTTCATTGTACATACTTGACGAAACAAATAATATTTTGCACCTGCAAAAATACAATCATCCATTTCTTCTAAACAAAATAGTTTCGCTCAATCAAAGTCCGCCGTCTCCGATGGTTATGGCTATAAAAAGTAAAGAGCTCATACTGGTAGGGGACATAGATACCCACAAGAAGCCTATAATCAAAAAATCACAGCGCACCTTTGCCGAAAATTATAAGACCAACAATTGTGCTATTGCTCCTCTTATTTGTCAGAACAGGGTGGTTGGTGTACTCAATTTGACGGATAAGATAGAGAGCGATAGCTTTGATTGTGGTGATATTGCACTGATAGAGTTGTTTAGTCAGTTGGTCGGCGCCTCAATCGGCAATATAAAGTTGTTTGAGAAGATACAACGTCAGGCTACAACAGACGGCCTGACCGGCCTTGTGAACCACAAGACGTTTTACGAGATTTTGGAAAAGGAACTATGGCGGTCTCGGCGATATGGCGGACAAATCTCTCTGATTATGGTTGATGTTGACAACCTCAAAAAGATAAACGATGCCTACGGCCACCGTGTCGGTGACAAGGTCATCAGGAAAATCGGCAGAAAAATAAGAGAATGTATCCGACAAATCGACACAGCGGCACGCTACGGCGGGGATGAATTTGCGGTCATTTTACCCAACACTTCGCTTGCTGATGCTACTGTTGCTGCTGAGCGTATGGTCGATGCGGTCTCGAATTCTCCGATAACCTGGAAAAAAGAGCAGATAGTGCTATCTGTTAGCGTGGGCCTTGGTCAATATGACGCTAACAGTAGTCCCGAGGATATTACGAACTGCTCTGACCAGGCGTTATATATAGCCAAACAGGCAGGCAAAAACACAGTAAAAATCTTTGAACCTTCTAAAAAATAGGGAGTATGGTATAGTTTTTCTTCCCCCTGAACCCTATCCTATGGCTTAGCGGCGCCACTCGGCTTTGCGAACCATCAATGGCGGCATCTGTTGAGGTTTGACCTTTCGGCTGCCTGTATTCACACAGCTTCTATTACTCGGGTACCAGCGAACGTTAAACAGCCTGGTTTTCAGGGGCAGCATATTTTTTTTCAGTTTACCAAACATCGCCGACTCTTTTCTGTGCGCAACACAATAGCAGCTTAATCTACTATTCTCCCCCTCCTATCGACCAATTTACACCGCCGCTTTTGAGAATTGTTTGGAAGTCATCCCAAAACCTGCTTTGATGACGACAAAAGGGCCACTTGTAGGGCAAATGAGGTTTTGGGATGGCTTCTATACAAATTTGCTTGCGAAGTTTGCGGCCGTACCGCAATCACCGAAAAGACTAACCTTCAAAAATTCTTAAGGAGTTTTACTCTCTGGTTCTGGAGTTGGCTGTGGTTTTTCCTTAGCTTTCTTAGATTTCTTAGGTTTTTTAGGTTTTTTTGTCTTTGCTTTTTGTTTTTTGTCTGCTTTACCACCTTGGCCGCTGAGCATAAAAGCCACACCGACTATCGAAATCGCTGCCACAGCAATGCCTATCATGATATACCAAATTACGCCCTGTACTTTTTCCAGAATTACAGGCATCACATCTTTGAAACCCGCCACCGCCACTATCGCCGTGTAAACAATGGCCAGCAAGGGCAAAAAGAGCATATACCCGAAGGCGTTGCTTAGCGTATCCGGCTCCGGCTCATACGCTTGAGCTATTATTGCCGGTGCCTCCAGGCCGGGTTGTGGCGTTTCTGGAAGCATTTGTTCTGCTTCAGCAGCCACTTCCATTGCCGAACCGGAGCCACCAGCCCCCTGGCCCTCGTCGCCCTCGGATGTATAAATCTCATCAAGAATACCGCCTAATGAAGTGTCATCCGCTTGCAGTGAGAGGTCTAATAATCCTGAGCCACTGCCGAAAGTGTCCAAATTTACATCTTCTTCTATTTCTTCCAATGACGCTTCGTCCGAAGCAGCTTTTGTCTCAGCCATCGTATCGTCTGCCAATTTATAATCGTGGTCCGTTTCTCCAAGGACATTGATTCCTTCACCGGATATAGCGGTCTCCTCACCGGTCAACCCACTTTCTACGGTCGGCTCCTCGGTCGTTTCTGGTGCCAGAGAAATCTCATCCTCATCTGTTTCCTGCTCTGTTCCGGCAGCAATCTGTTCTGATGCCGTGATACTTGTCTCAGACATTAATGCTTCGACTTCATCTATCTTAAACAGCAAATTCGGGCCATCACGAAACTCACGCAATCTGCCTTCCTTGACTATCTTTTTTACCTCTTCCTCTGTTTTATTAAGTTTCTCGGCAACTTCTTGTAATGAATAGAACATACCAGCCATAATTATTTATCCTCCTGCAAGTTAATTTCTTGCTTCCCAACATCTTTTTAGTTTTCCCAAGAATCTTTACTTTTTCACTTTTACTAATCGCCAAAATCTTTGTCATTGGGCTCAGCTATTTCCAGGATATTCACATTGGAATCCCGCTGTTTTTCCTGCTGTTGCCCCAGCTCTTCCAGGAGCATCTTTACCTGTTCTGGTTTTGGTTCAGCCGTGTTATACTGCTGCAGCAGTCTATCGTATCGCCAGCTTCGTGCCGCCAATAATCTGAGCCGGTTGTGGGCGGGCCCACGGCTGTTCAGCTCATATATCCATATCGTTTGGCCGACCGTATCGACCATTGCAAGTCCGTAGCTGTCGCGTTCGATTTGAACGGGAATTACTAAAATCCCGCTTTCTGTGCCGGCTTGTGGTTCTGCTTGAGCGTTCGCTGACGAGCCCGACCTGTTGGCTATGAAGAATAGACACAATACACCCAGAACAATAAATGCCGACAGCAACCATCGTCTTTCAGTTCCGGATATCATAATTTCTAAAATATTATCTCTTTTAACCGAACAACTCTTGTACAAAGATTATATCTTAGCTGTCGCAAATATGCAAGTTTTTTAACGAAAATACCATAAGTTGATGTGTGCAAAGCAATTTTGAAACACCGGTTCTTCTCACCGAAATATGATTTTATTGCAGTGCTGGGCTATTTCGTGTAGAATAGTGTTTTTAGTGTGTATTATCTGCTTTTTCCGGAACGGCATCCGTCAATAGATGGCCGGTAACGATACCGGAATTGTCGGCGGGGTGTAGCTCAGCTTGGCTAGAGCGCCTGCTTTGGGAGCAGGAGGCCGTAGGTTCGAATCCTATCACCCCGATTTTAACCCCTCTTGTTGGTAAAAATCCGCGGTTTTTTTGTATGCAAGTGTTTATAGATTTCGCTGTCTTCCGGAAACTTTTTGTGTTAAACTTTTCGCTAACCTCTGAAATCTTCAATACTTACGGATGTCCCTGCCGGTTTTTGCCTTTTCTTTTGAAACCTTTTGTTGTATAATGACGTAGATACAGACGAAGACGATGTTATGCAGATAGAGTGGATTTGTGCAATAAAACAATTTCGGAATCCGTCTGCACATATTTAGGTTAAAAACGCTTAAATATGAGAGGAGCCGTATCGGAGAAGGGTTTTTATGTTTTATAAGTTTCGGTTAGTCACATTGTTATGCTGCGGGCTGTGTGCCGTTATCCTCTTTGGTATGGCCGGTGCGTGCAGTCCTGAATACTACAAAGCTGACGCCGATGAGGAAGTATATAAGATTATCGACAGCAAATGGCAGGACAGCTTTGGCCAAAAGGTCAATTATACAATCAGCGACGTGTCGCCGTCGCCAAATGACGTCCAAATTGAAAAAGCCGTACCGTTATCAGGCAAAATAAGTCTTGCACAGGCGGTAGCCATGGCTACCGCACATAATCGGGACTATCAAAGACAAAAAGAACAGCTTTACCTGACGGCCCTTAGTTTAACAGGAACCAGGTATCAGTATGCCCTACGGTGGTTTGGGACTATTGACGGCAGCTACACAGACGAGAAGGATAATGGTGACGATGTAAGTTTTGAAGCGAAGGGGGGTGTTGACAAAACTCAACTACTCGATGGAGTGATAGTCAACACCGGCATTGTGTTTGATTGGGTACGCTTTCTTACCGGTGCCCCGCGGACCTCGTTGAGTTCGGTTCTAAGCGGCGATGTGGCTGTGCCTTTGTTGGGAGCCGGCGCCGGCAAGATTGCCCGGGAGAACTTAACACAAGCCGAGCGGAATGTTTTATATCAGATACGCGCATTTAATCGCTATCGCAAAACTTTTGTGGTTTCGATTGTTACGGGCTATTATCGTGTTTTGCAGCGAAGAGACGAGGTAACCAATTCTAAGAACAATTATAAAAGGGCGGTTGAATCAAAACAGCGTCTGGGGATGGAGGCTAAAGCCGGCCGTAAGAAGCCTTACGAGGTGGACCAGGCAGAGCAGAGGGTGCTGACAGCCGGCGATAGCTATGTACGGGCCCAGCGAAGGTATGAACAACAGCTCGATGAGTTCAAGATAACACTGTCTTTACCAACCGACGCAGAAGTTGAACTGGACCAGAATGAGTTGAAGGTGTTAGAAAAGATTGGAATAAGCCAGCCCGACTATACATTGGACGCAGCAATTGAGACGGCATTACTTCAGCGTCTGGATTTAGCTAACAGCACAGACAGTATAGATGATGCGGTGCGTAATTTTATTTTAGCTGCTGACGGTCTCGGTCCTCAACTGAATCTGACCGGCAGTATAAATGTAAATTCAAGAGAAAAAACTGATTTTAGCCAATTACAATTTCACGAGGGTGCTTATCAGGTCGGTCTTGACGTTGATTTACCGCTTGACAGAAAAAATCAGCGCAATGCTTATCGTGAAGCATTGATAACATTAGAGTGGCGACAGCGGGAATATGATAATGATATGGACGAGGTTAAACTGGATGTTCGTCAGGCGTATCGCCGACTGCAAGAGGCGGCGGAAAGCTATCGCATTCAGAAAAACAGTCTGAAGCTGGCTGAGAAACGGGTTGAGAGCACTTCATTGCTGTTGGAAGCCGGACGATTGAGGGCGCGTGACTTGCTGGATGCACAGGACGATTTATTAAAAGCACAAAATAGTGTAACCCGCGCTTTGGTGGACCATGCAATTGCAAAATTGGGTTTTTTCCGGGACGTTGGTGTTTTGCAGGTCAGGCCGGATGGAATGTGGGAACAATAAAAAGGTAAAACTAAAAAGGCAAAAATGAAAAATGAGCGTAAACGATAAAGAAAAACAGGGCAGGAAAACAGCAGGTAAATCAGTGTTCGCCGGACGGCTTCGCTGGGTTCTGATTCTCGTGGCCGTGGCTGCCGGTGTTGGTGGGTTCGTGTTTTTGCAACGGACACCAGGTGATGCTGACAATTCGTATGGAAAAGCAGGTACGTTTACGGTGCGGAGCGGTGATTTGACTATCAGTGTAACTGAAAGCGGTGATATTGAGGCGATTAACTCGAGAGATATTAAATCTGAAGTGGAAGGGCGGACAACTATAATCAGCATTGTCGATGAGGGTACGTACATCACGCCGGAAGATGTTAATAACGGTAAAGTGCTTGTGGAGCTGGATTCTTCGGAAATAAAGCAAAAGCTTACGCAGCAGAAAATTTCGTTCTTATCGGCGGAGGCGAGTTTTTCAGAGGCGAAGGAATCGCTTGATATACAAAAGAAACAAAATGAAAGTGACATTCAGGCCGGCCGGATGAAGGCCAGATTCGCATTGATGGACCTGCAGAAATACCTCGGCGAGGTTGTGGCCGACAGACTTATATCGGCTGAGACGAATCCTGGCGGCGAGCATAATGAAATTGCATCACTGATTGATGAGCCCAACCTTGGCGGCGAGGCCCTGCAGAAACTGCGTGATCTGGATGGGGACATTTACCTCAAAGAGCAGAAGCTTGAACTGGCCAAGAGCAAGTTTGAATGGACGGGGAAGCTTTACGAGAAAAAATATGTCTCGCTTAGTGAGAAGGAAGCGGACAGATTGGATAAGGAACAGAAAAACATTGCGAGGGAGCGGGCCAAGACGGCTAAGGATTTGTTCACAAAGTACGAATTTCCAAAACAGGCTGAGAAGCTGTTGAGCGGCTATAATGAGGCCAATCGCGAGTTGGAACGAATCGAAGCCGGCGCGAGTTCAAAGCTGACGCAGGCACAGGCAAAACTCGGCAGCAGAGAAGCAACGTACCTGTTGCAGAAGGAGCGCCTGGAAAAGCTGCAAAAGCAGCTCCAGGCCTGTGTGATAAGGGCGCCGGCGCCGGGACAGGTGGTATATTCGTCGAGCACGAACAGGTGGGCGCAAAGAAACAGGCCAATTGAGATAGGAGCGGAAATCAGAGAACGTCAAAAGATTATATCGATACCCGATTCTTCGGAAATGAAGGTGGAAATCAAAGTTAACGAGACCTGGGTTGATAAGATTAAAATAGGACAGCGGGCAAGAATAACCATTGCGGCATTTCCGGATAAGACTTTTACCGGCAAGGTGCTGAAAAAAGCGCCCTTAGCCGATCAGCAGAATTGGCTGAATCCGGACCTTAAGGTTTACGCAACTGACGTGAGCATCGAAGGCACATACGATTTTATTAAAACGGGTATGTCGGCAAAGGTTGAAGTGATTATTGATGAGCTTAAAGACGTTCTAAGCGTGCCGATACAGACGGTTATAACTCAGGAAGGGATAAAGTTGTGTTATGTTATGACGGATAACGGCCCGGAGAGACGTGAGGTTAAGATAGGTTTGTTTAACGACAATTTTATTGAAATCAAAAGTGGTTTGGTTGAGGGGGAAAAAATATTGCTTAATCCACCCCGGCCCCGCTTCAGTGGGCAGGGGCTAACTGCAAAAAAGGGCAAAGGGCGACAAAGTTGACCGCTGGAGTACAGCAGCAATGCCCGTATGAAAACATTGGGGTCTGAGTTTAATGGCTGTAGTTCACATCGAGAAATTGTGTAAGACATATCAATTAGGGCCGGTCCAACTGCCTGCATTGCGCGAAGTTGACCTGGAGATAGAACAGGGCCAGTATATAGCCATTATGGGTCCCAGCGGCTCAGGAAAATCGACATTACTTAACCTGCTGGGCTGCCTCGACAGGCCTACCAGCGGCCGATACTGGCTGGGTG
>CAJVYK010000046.1 GCA_913009865.1 uncultured bacterium | reverse complement strand
AGCGCAGCATGGTGTGAGATGTTGATTGTTCTTTTTCAAGAGTTGTTTTTTTGCTGTTCTTTTTTTTTTTTTTTTTTTTCAAGCAGAAGACGGCATACGAGATAAAGGAATGTGACTGGAGTTCAGACGTGTGCTCTTCCGATCTGTTAATGTCTTGATTGAGCAGCGCAGCGCCGCTCGCAGTCGAAAAGATTTCGCAGCGGCGGACGCTGTTCGCGACAAATTAGAGGGAATTGGCATTATGCTGGAAGATAAGCCCGACAGAACTGAGTGGAGAAGGAAATGAAGATACTCGGTATCGACCCGGGTTTGCAGGTTTGCGGATACGCCTGTCTGGAGGCGAATGAAGCGGGGGGAAGATTGATTGAAGCGGGTGTTTTTCGCACTGCTAACGGCTCGGCGATAGAGACAAAATTAAATCAAATTGCTGAGGATACGAAATCGCTGCTTAAAAAATTAAGGCCTGATATTGTGGCGGTGGAAGAATTGTACTCGCACTATGCACATCCGAAGACGGCGATATTGATGGGACATGCAAGAGGTGTTATACTGCAAAGCTGTGCAGAGGCGGCGGTCGAGGTCAGAAGCTTCAGTGCGACGCGCATAAAAAAATCAGTTACCGGCAACGGCAGGGCATCGAAGGGACAGGTGCAAAGGACTATTCAAACGCTTTTGGCCTTGGCCGAGCTGCCGGAGCCGAACGATGTGGCCGATGCCATAGCGGCCGCGTTGTGCTGCGCAAACGAGGTAGGCAGGAATTTATTTATTGAACCACGAACCACGAACCACGAACCACGAACCACGAGTCACGAACTATGATTGCTCGAATTGAAGGAAAACTTGTCAAGCTCGATACCGACTGCTGCCTGGTACAGGTCGGGCCGGTCGGGTATGAAGTTTTGCTGCCGGGCTACTGCGTAGCTGCGCTGTCTGACAAGCTCGGCTCGGATATTGCTCTTTGTACTATGGAATATTTTGAAGGCACACCGGGCGGAAGTAATTTTGTTCCGAGAATGGTCGGATTCCTGAATGCCGGCGAGAGGGATTTTTTCACTAAGTTTATCAGTGTCAAGGGCATCGGTATAAAAAAGGGATTGCGGTCGCTGAGCGTTCCGATAGCTACCATAGCAGCAGCGATAGAAGAGGGTAACGACAAAATATTGATGTCGCTGCCGGGAGTGGGTAAGAGGATGGCTGCTCAGATTGTCGCTGAATTAAGCGGTAAATTAGGCCACTTTGCGATTGGAGCTGAATCGACAGGGCCGGCGGAGACCAGATTTAAGCCGTTCCAGGCCGAAGCGTTAGAGGTTCTTATCGCATGGGGTGAAAAGAGAAGCGAGGCGATGGAGCTGATTGAGCTGGCCTGTAAGAAGCACCCTGATATAAACTCAGCCGAGGTGCTTGTACCTCTGGTCTATAGATTAAAGCAGGGAATAGAAGTCTGAAATAGTTGGTAGTTCGTAGTTATGAGTTCAGAGACTACGAACTACGAACAATGAACTACGAACTAAATTATGGCAATAGATAGAGTTATTGGCGGACAGTCATTAAACGAGGCAGAAGAGGGCTTTAACATTTCGCTTAGGCCGAAGTCTTTAGCCGAATGCGTTGGCCAGTGTAGTGTTAAAGACAAGCTCTCGATTGCTATAGCTGCTGCCAGGCAGAGGTCTGAGCCTTTGGAGCATATTTTATTTCACGGCCCGCCCGGCCTGGGCAAGACAACGCTGGCCAACGTTGTGGCAAACGAGATGGGTGCCAATATTCGCTGCTCTTCAGGGCCGGCCATGGCCAAGGCCGGCGACGTAATGGGCCTTTTGAGCAATATAAACACCGGCGATATACTTTTTATCGATGAAATTCATCGGCTCAGTACGCCGGTCGAAGAGTTCATTTATCCTGCGATGGAGGATTTCAGGGTTGACTTTACCGTTGACAGCGGCCTGCACGCAAAGACGATAAATTTTCCGCTCAAGCGTTTTACTTTGATTGGCGCAACAACACGGGCCGGCCTGTTAAGCGCTCCGCTTCGCAGCCGGTTCGGGATGCTGTATCATCTGGATTTTTACAGCGCAGAAGAGTTGACGGCGATTTTAGTCAGGTCAGCGGAGCTGCTGCAGTTGCACTGTGAGGATGGGACGCTTGAATTGATTGCAGACCGTTCCCGCGGCACGCCGCGAGTGGCGAATCGATTATTAAAGCGTGTGCGGGACTACGCTCAGGTAAAAGGTTCAGGCCTGCTCAGTACAGCAATAGTCGAAAATGCACTGGCGATGGAGCAGATAGATACGTTGGGGCTGGATGAGCTGGACAGGGCTTTCTTGCGTGCGCTGGTCAATGTTTATGACGGCGGCCCGGCTGGTATCGATGCGATTGCAGCGACATTAGGCGAAGAGAGGGACACGCTGGAGGACGTAGTTGAGCCGTATCTTTTGCAGACCGGCTTTCTTCGTCGAACCAGGCGGGGCAGGGAGGTTACCAAAGCCGCCTGCCGGCATCTCGGCCTGAAGTTCCACAAAGCCAAGGACACTGCCGCCCAGCCCGAGCTTTTTGAACAGGATGAGCGGTAGATTATCCGAGGCAGCTTATGGTTTCAAAATGTACTTTGCCATTTTGGGTGGCCGGTGCAAAATTTCGGTGAAGTGGTAAACTAAAATCTTTTCAATTTCATTCAGCGTTTTTTCATCCGCATCGGCAATTGATTTCAAATTGTTCAGGCAATTCGCAGCCGTTTGGGTCATTCTAATTTTGTCGGTAAAACTTGCTTCGCAATCTCTGCAAATCAGGCCGTTGGCCGAACTGCTGAAATACACTTCTGGCCAATTCGACCCGTATCTGGTTTTACAGTTTACACAGGCATTTAAAATTGGCTGTAGGCCGACTTCCTTAAGCAAAGCCAATTGGAATAATATCAGCAGGACAAGTGTATCTCGTGAAGCGTGAAGCGTATCTCGTATTTCATTGGTGTTTTGTAAAAATTGCAGGAAATTATCGAAAAGTTGCGGGTGTGGGTCGTGTTCATTTGTTAAATTATTCAGTAATTCAGCGCCAAAGAGGCAGCAGTTCAGTGCGAAAAGATTGTTGGCCAGGTGGGTAAAGCCGGGCTGCTGTTGGAATTCGGTCAGAATGGCGAGTTTTTCTTTGGTTGAATCGTAGAAAACAATTTTTCCATACGAGAATACTTCGAGCGAGCCGTCAAATGCCGATTTGGGCCGTTTTGAGCCTTTGGCGATAGCGTCAATTTTGCCCGTTGCCTTGGTAAAAAATGTTACAATCTGTGATGTTTCGGAATAATCAAGAGCACGTATGCAAATAGCTGTGTCTTTGGTCAACATATCGGGTATTTTGCATCTCCGACGAGATACGCTTCACGCTTCACGAGATACGCTTTTTTGTATTTTAATGCGTTTTATTTTTCTGGCTTCAGCGGAGCTAATGGTAAATTTCAGGTTTTCATAATCGAAACTGGTGCCGGTTTTGGGGATACAGCCCAGGTGTGAGAAGACAAAACCGCCTATGGTGTCGTAATCTTCATCTTCCGGCAGATTCAATTCGAACTCGTCGTTCAGGTCGTCGATGTATGTTCTGGCATCGACCTCAATAGTGTTCTGGTCAATTTTCCTTATGTGTTCGGGCGCCTGTTTTTCATATTCATCGGTTATTTCGCCGACGAGTTCTTCAAGGATATCCTCTAAGGTAACAATGCCTGCTGTTCCGCCATATTCATCGAGCACTATGGCTATATGCAGTTTTTGATTCTGAAACTCGTGCAGCAGTGCCCTGAGCGGCTTTGTCTCAGGGACAAAATAGGCCTTTCTCAATTTGTCGCGTAGTTTGAAATCGGCTTTGGTTTTGCCGATTTCGCTGAGCAAATCCTTAGCGTAAACAAGGCCGATTATGTTGTCTATATTTTCTTTATAGACAGGGACACGGGTATGGCCGGCGGTGTTGATAGTTTCCAAAACCGTCTGTAAGTCAGAGTTGACCTCAACAGCCACAATGTCGGTGCGAGGAGTCATAATTTCATCAGCGGATGTGTCGCTCAAATCCAGTACGTTTTCAATCATCTGCTGCTGCTCTTCATCAACGACGCCTTCCATTCTGCGCTGTTCGAGCCCGGTTAAGAAATCCTGCTGTTTTTCCTCCCTGTCTTCTTCAGGTGTTGTTTCTACTACGCCGGCCAGACGCCGGACAAAGCCGTCAGATAGTTTGCAGACGTAAAGAACCGGTGAGACCGGCTTTGCCAGGAGCATTAGCGGTTTGTATGTTCGGCTCAGGATTTTTTCGCCTGCGTATTTAGCCCAGGCGTGGGGGATTGCCAGGCCGAATACCAAAAGTATTGCCGTCGCAATAATAAATGTAACCAGATAGTCGCTGATTGCCGGTGGATTACCGGGACGTGCAATCAGAACAGAAGCCAGCAGCAACAGCAATATGCAGCAATTGGTGATGAGCCGATATAAGGAACAGGCCAAAACCAGTTTTTCGGCGTTTTTCACAAAACCGTTAGTGATGCTTTCTTTGTTTATCGCTTTGAAGGCGTCCTGCAGCTTGGCGCGTGAGAATATTCGCAAAGCGATGGCATTAACGGAAAAAAACAGTGTGCCGCCTGTGAGAAAACAAATAAGCAACACGACCCAGCCAATGTAACTCACTCAATATCCTTTCAATTAGTTATCAGTCCATGCTCGCAGTGCCGATTGGCAGCCGCAGACTATGGATTATATACCAAACCAAAGCCAATTTGTTGTAAAATTTCGTCTTCGGTATCGTGCATTTTTTTGGCCTTCTCTTGCGTCGAATCGTCAAATCCGAGATTGTGCAGCAGACTGTGGGTTATGTAGAGCGCCAGTTCCGCTTCGCTCGAATGGCCCCGTAAATTTGCTTCTTTGACGGCCCTTTCGGCGTTGACCACCAACTCGAATGATTTTTGACTTTCATCGGACAAATCGAAACTCAAACAGTCGGTGGAACAGCTGCAATTTAAAAACTGTTTGTTTAATTTGCGGATTCCGGCATCGCCAACTATTGCAATACTAACAATTGCTTCTGAGAGCTTAAAACGATTGCAAATGGTGCGCACCAGTTTTTTAATCCTGGGCAGAGAGATGTCTATATCTTTGAAATTTTTGGCGATTTGAACGACTACCATAGTTTGCAATTTTCAATTTTCAGCTTTCGGTGTTTCTTCCGGTACATCGAGCGGCTTTGGATATGCGATTCGGCCGTGATAATGTGCCGCAAGAGCTTTTGATATGCCGGTCTCTATCTGACTTAATTCCCGCAGGGACAGGTCGCATTCATCGAACTGACCGTCCCGCAGACGTTTCATAGCTATATTGTGCACAAGCACCTCTATCCTCGTTGGGGTTACTTCGGTCAGTGCCCTGGCGGCGCCTTCTGCAGTATCGGACAGCATTACAATGGCCGCTTCTTTTGTTCGCGGCTTTGGGCCGGCATATCTAAATTCACTTTCAGAAGGCACATCAACAGTTTTGACCCTTCGACTCCGCTCAGGACATGGTTTTGAGTTTTGAGTTTGCAGTTTTTTGGCTTCGTTGTAGAAATATTCAATCAGTGTTGTGCCGTGGTGGGTTTCTATAAATTGCCGCAGTATTGCGGGCAGGCCGTATTCCTTTGCCATTTCTATTCCGTCTTTGACGTGGCCTACGATAATCAATTGGCTCATTGTAGGTGACAGTTCCTTATGTCGGTTCGTCGAGCCGATTTCGTTTTCAACAAAATAGCCGGGCTTATTGATTTTTCCAATATCGTGGTAATAGGCGCCGACCCTGCACAGAAGGCCATTGCAGCCGATTGCCTCGGCGGCGGCTTCAGCGATAGAGCCGACCAGCAAACTGTGGCTAAATGTTCCTGGCGCTTCCATAGCGAGTTTTTTCAACAACGGCTGATTCGCATCGCTATAATCCAGCAGCGTCATACTTGTTGCTATTCGGAAGGTTTTTTCGATAACCGGTAGTAAACTTTGAATGAGCAGGCCGGCCAGAAAGGCGGCTGCTGCGTGGAAGCCGGCGTTGCTAAAGACATCAGCCGGCCGGTGGTTGGCCCAAAGGCCCAAACTGACTGCTGTTATGAACACTATCACTGCTGCCAGAGCGCTGACCTCAAGCAGTTTCATTCTTGTGCGGATTTCTCTCAACGAGAAACAGCAGGTAAAGACGCCGGCGGCCATTGTCAAAAACAGGTTGATTCCTGCTTGCGCAGGAATGACAGATGTTGCTTCTGCAGCGAAACAGGCAAAAAGACAATAAAATATACTCATACCTATTGCGAAACGCTGGTCATAAGCGACTGTCAAAATGACCGCTGCTGTGACAGCGGTTCCGGTGGCCCAGGAAGTCGAGGTCTGGTCGGCTAATAATACGCCGAGTTTGGTTGTGGCTAACAGCAGTATAAACAAGCCGACCAGAGCCAGAGCTCTGATGTGGTTTTTTATTATTCGCCTCTGATAGTGATGGATATAGAAGGCCGCAGCTAAAGAAATCAGCACTACTATGACGGTTATTGGTATCAGGTCGCGATAGCGGCTCTGCTGGATTAGCTCGAATGATAAAATAGGCACGCAGAGCACGACGAAAAGCAGCCATAACAGGGCCGAGCTTAAACGGTCGATGTTGGCGAACCGGTTTATTTGCCAGAATCGTTCGGCGGTTATATTCTTGCGTACCTGACTTCGCCGGGGACTTGTCTTTTTAAAAAACCACATTTATTTACCTGCTATGGTTCTACGTTTTTTCACTTTTCGTTTTACGCTTTTTGTAGGCTCGCACGATGTTTTGAACCAGTCGATGGCGTACGATGTCTTTCTGGGTTAATTCTACAGAGCCTATACCTTTGATTCGCCGCAGCGTTTCAATCGCTTCAACCATTCCGCTTCTTTGGCCGGCGGGAAGGTCAATTTGCGTTATGTCGCCTGTTATTATCATTTTGGAGCCGTGGCCCAATCTGGTCAGTACCATTAACATCTGCAGAGCTGAGGTGTTCTGTGCCTCGTCGCAAATGATGGCGGCTTCGTTTAGAGTTCTGCCACGCATAAACGCAAGTGGAATGATTTCAATAATATCCAGTTCCATAAATTTCTTCATCAGGGCAAAATCCATCATATCTTCGAGAGCATCGAAGAGGGGGCGAAGATATGGATTTACCTTTGCCTGTATATCGCCCGGCAGAAAGCCGAGTTTTTCACCCGCTTCGACAGCCGGGCGAGCGAGAACGATTCTTCTGATTTGCTTCTTTTTAAGCATTGAGACCGCAATTGCAACGGCCAGGTATGTTTTGCCGGTCCCTGCCGGACCTATACAAAAGGTAAGGTCGTTGTCCAGCATTGTTTCGATATACTTTAGCTGTCCCTTAGTTGATGGCGAAACCAGCTTGCTGGAATAGACGGTAATCGCATGGCTGGTCTCGGCGGTTAAGGGCAAATCGCTTTGAGTTAGAAAGAAGTTTACATCATTGGTGGTGAGTGAGCCGTGTTTGATAAGGTATTTTTGCATTTTGTCGATAATTTCAGCGGCGGTGTTTACGTATTTTTCTTTGCCGGTGATTATCAGATTGGCGTCTCGGGCGGTGATTTGGACGCCGAGAGATTGGCGCAAAAGGCGAAGGTGACTGTCGGAAGAGCCAAATAGCTCAAGCTGCTTGTGAACCGAATCTAATTGTATAGTAACTTCCAAAACTTTTCTCTATCGAATAACGCTGAATGTAAAGAACAAGTACGCAAACGGCGCCGCTATCAGAGGCGAATCAATAATATCCAATATTCCGCCGAAGCCCGGCACATTGTTTGCCGAATCTTTTTGCTCAGCGTCTCTCTTTATCATAGACTCGACCAAATCACCGAGCTGGCCGATAAAGGCGAAACAGGCGCCAAAGATTGCCGCCAACCACCAAACCATTATATCACAACTTGCGGCAAAGAGAACAGCAATTAGCGCTGCCGCTGCGACGGCGCCGGCCATCCCTTCCCAGGTCTTTCCGGGACTGATTTTAGGCGAAAATTTGTGCCTGCCGAACAGACTGCCAATTGCGTAAGCCCCTATATCGGCGGATTTTACGACAAAAACAAACATCAGCAGCGGCCAGAGGCCAAAGTCAATCCGCACCGCTACACAGAAGGCGCTTAAAAGCCCAAGATAAATAATGGAAAAATAATTTGCTCCACAATTAGCGAGTACTGCTGAAGTGCCGTAACGGATATATTGAGTAAAGAGCAATCCCAGCAGTGTAAAGGCAGAGAGGGAAAACAGATAAATTTGTGGCCGAATTTCTATAAGCTGCTGCCAATACCATGTGCCCGCAAAAAGAATCGAGGCGGTGATTGAAAAGGGGATGAAAATCTTCAGGTTTTTCGCTGCGGCGAGCTTTGCTAATTCGAGCTGAGCCGGAATTATTAACAGGGCGATGAGTGCACAAAAAATTGTTCCCTGAACCGGTTTATCATCAACTACTGAAGCGGTTAGGGAGCCGTCCAGCCAGCCATCGAAAATGACAATGGCGGTAAAAAATACCGTCATCAAGGTGCCAAAAATCAATCTATATTTGAGCATATTTTAGTTCATAGTTCGTGGTTCATAGTTCGTGGTCTATGAACTATGAACTCATTTGACAGTTCCGAAACGCCGGCTTCGTTGTGCGTAGGCGCGTATCGCTTTTTCCAGGTCTGCTTTTTTGAAATCCGGCCAAAGAGTTTTTGTAACGTAGAATTCACTGTATGAAATCTGCCAGAGCAGAAAGTTGCTGATTCTCATTTCGTTTGCAGTTCGTATCAAAAGGTCCGGTTCGGGCAGGCCGGCAGTATATAGATGCCCGCTTATGCACTGCTCATCGATGTCTTTGAGGCGGAGTTGTCCCTTTTTGTATTCTTGAGCGATTTTCCTGGTCGCATCTATTATTTCGGTCCTGCCGCCATAGTTTAGTGCCAGGGCAAGTGTCATGCCGGTATTGGCAGCGGTTATCTTCATGGTTCTTGCCAGTTCCATTTTTACCTCAGCGGGTAATTGAGCCGATCGGCCGAGGTGAATCAGTTTTACGTTGTTTTTCATCAGCATAGAACGAATCCCTGCAAGGTATTGAGTGTAAAGATGCATGAGGAAATCAATTTCCTCTTTGGGTCTTTTCCAGTTTTCTATACTGAAGGAATACAAAGTCATAGATTCGATACCGAGAGCGACTCCGCATAGAGCTATTTTTTCGACAGTCTTTCCACCCTGGCGATGTCCCGCCACTCTCGGCAGACCTTTTTTCTGTGCCCATCGCCCGTTGCCGTCCATAATTATAGCAACGTGGCGAGGCATTCGTTCAGCCGGTAAGCCGAGACGCTTGGCGGTTTCTTTAAGTTTTTCTTCGCAGCTCTTCATAACATATAACGCTTGGTTTTTCCTATCCCCGTTGTCCCGATAGCTCTCCGCAAGTCCGCTCGGGGACGCCTTACGGCGGAGTTCCTATGACTGCCGCAGGTAACCGCTATTATCTAAATATTGTCTGAGTTCGTTTTGGTCCGACGCCGATAATTGTGACTGGTTTTTTGGTTAATTCTTCGATGAGCACAATATAGTTCCGGGCGTTCAAAGGCAAATCGCTGAAATCATTTACTTCGGTCAGGTCTTCTTCCCAGCCGGGGAGAGTTTCATAAATGCACTCGGTTTGTAAGAGTTTGGTTGTATTTGCAGGGAAGAAAGTCGTCTCTTTGCCGTTGATTTCGTATGCTCTGCAAATTTTTATTTCTTTCAGGCCGGTCAATGTGTCAAGGTGCATCAGTGCTATCGAGTCGGTTGCGCCAATGGTTACAGCGTAAGAGACGGCTACGGCGTCGAACCATCCGCATCTGCGGGGTCGGCCGGTGGTAGTGCCGTATTCGCCTCCTTGCTCACGGATGTATTGACCGATTTCGTTGTCCTGCTCGGTGGGGAAAGGGCCGGCGCCAACCCTTGTTGTGTAGGCCTTGACTACGCCGATAAATTTATCGACCATTTTGGCCGGCACGCCACAGCCGGCCGGCATACCAAGTGGACTTGCATTCGAGCTGGTTACGAATGGGAAAGTTCCGTGGTCCAGGTCCAGCAGGCAGCCCTGTGCGCCTTCAAAAAGAATGGATTTCCCATCGGCAATCGATTTGTGCAGGAATTCGGTTGTGTCGGTTGTAAACGGGAGGAACTTGTCGGCGTAGCATTTGCACTTTTCGAAAATTTGGTCGGCATTTATCGGCTCGGCGTTATAAAGGGCTGCGAAAATTTTGTTTTTGTATTCCACGATATTTCCCAGTTGCGCTTTGAGTTTTTTAAGGTCCCTTAAGTCAGCCATGCGGATGGCGTAACTTCTGCCGACCTTGTCTGCATAGCATGGGCCAATGCCTCGAATGGTTGTGCCGATTTTGTTTTGACCGAGAGAATCTTCGCGTAACTGGTCCTCTTTTTTGTGATAATCCAGAACAACGTGTGCATTTTCGCTTATAAGGAGTCTTTTTGTTAGCGTGATGTTTTTTTGTGCCAGTTTATCAATTTCCTTCTCAAGGATGTCCGGGTCAATCACCACTCCGTTTCCAATTACGCAGATAGTATTTGGCCGAACTGAACCGCTGGGAAGAAGGTGTAAAGCGAAGGTGCTGTCACCGACAACAACGGTATGGCCGGCGTTGGCGCCTCCGCCGTATCTGACGACGATATCGCTGTGCTCGGCAAGGACATCAACAATCTTACCTTTGCCTTCATCGCCCCACTGTAATCCGGTAATGCAGGAATTCATATTTATTAGCGTTTAGCGTTTAGCGTTTAGCGTATAGCGTATAGCGTATAGTTCTTTTGCCAGAAGCGGAACATTTGGTTTCTAACTGATTTTTGTCACCAGATGGTCCAAAATAGCCGCTAAATTATCATAAGTTTTATCGCTTAGTTTGCGACTGACTTCACTGCCGCCTTTATTATATGTAATCAGGAAAAAACCCTTCGAGTCAAAGTGAGTTTTGTCTATTTTTTGTATAGAATAGTAAGCGATTCTTTCTTTATCGCTGATGATAAGCTCATTTTCGTCGGCGATAACTTTCTTATTCCTGGCTGCGAACAAATACGCACCTAAAAGCACGGCGACACCGATAAAAAACGGCGGCGACTTTTGGTTGAATATCAGTGTGCTATTTGGGCTTCCGTCGGCATTGGTGTTTTTCTCCCTGAATCCCTCGCTGAAATAGCCGTCATAGCTAAACCAGACTGCAAGAACAATGCAGACAGCAATATAAATTTTAAAGCTGGCTTTTTTGTGTTTACTCAGCGGCGCTTCAATCGCCATTTTAGTATCCTTCCCTGAACCTACGTTAATCGTTTTTGAGCTATAACATTTGTCAACGGCTGAACGAAATTCGGGACTATTTTTTCAGCCATTAGTTCCTCGGCCAGTCGGCATTGATTTTCAAACGATTTTAGTGCATCGAATTTCTCAGTGGTTGCCGGATACTGTCGGACTGTGAAAGACAAACTTATTGCCTCATCAAAGCTTGCCTTTTGTTTTCCCGACTCGCAGCCGGCGATTAAATCGGGGGTTGTTTTTGACTCTACACTTATTCGCCCTTGAGTACGGCAATCATCGGAAATGGCTACCACCACAGCGGGGGAAAACCCGATAGCCCTGGCGGAAGGCAGGTCCAGAAGACAGTTGAAAGCAGTTGAGCCGAACAGCGCCTCGGCGATGACCTCATCGTGGCTGCCTATATAATCGAAATCCATACCGAAAGTAACATCCAGCGAATCGATATCAAGATGATTTACGCTGAGCATATAGGGAATGAGTTCGAGTATCAATCTGTGCTGGTCGTAGGCATCTTCAAAGCTTGAGGGATTGACTACTCCAGAGCCGATGCGGTCTATTTCGAGAGTAATCCAGCGGTATTGTCCGGCACTGCGGTCCTCTTCCAGGCAGTACTCGTTATTCTCGCGTCGATAGAAGCAGCCCATAGAAGGAAATCGTTTTTGTATCCGCTCGAAAAAGGCCAGGATGGTGTCTCGCTGTGTCGGAAGGTCCAGCTCGGTATTGATGTGCATATCGAGATAAAAATCGTCGCAGAGAGAACTATAACTATTTGACATTTTTTTTCAGACTCCAAAAAGATAAGCGTACTAAACGCACTGTATTCTCTCATAAGCTCAAGGATTTGACAAGAGATAAACTGCCACAAAAGCCGCCAAAAAATAACAATAAAAGGCAAAAAACTTCAGATTCGCTCTCCTGGAGACTTTGATTAGCAGCTTCAGCGCCAGAATACCTACAAGAGCGGCTACGACTGAGCCGGTTAAAACGGAGCTGATTGGCAGAGTCGCCGAGCCGATTTTGTCGAAATCTTTGACTAATTGTATTGCTGCTGCGCCTAATATTGCCGGTATTGCTATCAGGAAACTAAACTCTACCGCCCATCGGCGGTGCAGGCCGATGAGAATGGCGGCACAGATAGTTGCGCCACTGCGTGATATTCCGGGCATAATTGCGACAGCTTGAGCCAGGCCGACCACTACCGCTGCGGTGATACCGAATTGTCGCAGACCCAGCCGTGCTTTTTTCCGCCAATCGGTAATCAACAGTAATGTCCCTGTGATAACCCACATCGAGGCCACAGTTGCCATACTGCCGCGGGCGGAGTTAGACAGGTCTCTAAGCAATAACCCCAGCACGCCGGTTACAACAGTAGCTACCATTGCCAATACCAAAAAGTGGACACTTGGGC
>CAJVYK010000045.1 GCA_913009865.1 uncultured bacterium | reverse complement strand
TACGAACTTATGGAGCGTAATGCAACTGTTCATCTCTGGCCGCTCATAACACAAAATCCCGTATCTATAGCCGTAACACTTGTGGTTTTTGGAACATCTATTTGGTTACTGATATTTTCGTTCAGACACAGGAAGGAACTTACGAAATAACACTTTTGAAAAACTCTCCTGTCAACGCTGAAAAGCTGTGCGGTTCCAGGTATTCTTTCGATTTTTTGGGGCTGGTATATTTTACGTGTTCTCGCAGGATGCTGCTAAGCATGATGGGGTTAGATAATAAATGCCGTTATAATGCTTCGGACTAACCTTTAAATGGGAGAAGAAATATGTTCGGTTCAGTATTTGAGTTCTTTAAGAGCGCAATAATGGAACAGATAGTGAATGACCCCGTCTGGGCAACAGTAGCTTTGGTTGGTCAGATGATATTCGGAGGACGTTTTATCCTCCAATGGCTGGTCAGTGAATACAAAAAAAAGTCTCACATTCCGACAGCGTTCTGGTTTATGTCATTGGCTGGCAGCATGATTTTACTTACCTATTCTGTTCATATAAAAAATCCTGTTTTTATGCTGGCATTTTCGTTGAATACCTTCATATACCTGCGGAATATTCATTTGATTTATAAGCATGCCCGAAAAGGAACATTAATTGATATTGAAAAAACCGGGGATTGATAGAGAGATGCCACATATAAGTTACGAAATAGAAGATAGCCATGGAAACAGCAAAAGAATAAAAAGCATTGTCGTCTGTTGGGTATTGCTGCTGTCGGCGGTAAGTTCGACCTGGATGCTCTCCAGGATGACACTGAACAGTCATGAGTGTCTTGTTTCAGTTACGGCCCGTGAAATGCTAACAAGCGGTGATTGGCTTTGGCCCACGTGTAACGGTCAGCCCCGCCTTAATAAAACACCGCTTTCCTATTGGCTGGTGGCGGGCCTGGCAAAAATTACCGGTGATGTCGATGAGGTTACTGCTCGGCTGCCAAGTGCCGTCTTTGCATTTCTGTCAGCAGCAGCTATTCTTTACTTCGTAAGCCGATGGCTTTCATTTAGAATTGCCGTACTTTCTACAGCCGTTTGGGCTACATCGTTGAGCTATATTCGTTGTTCCCACAAAGCACGGCCGGAAATGACCCTCGCCTTTTTCATTATATTGTGTTTTCTGAGTTTCTATTCCGCTGTTAGTACACAAAACCGCAGACGACAGGTCATATATATGTTGATTTTCTGGATAAGTCTTGGGCTGGGAATGTTGGCCAAGGGGCCGGCTCCTCTTCCGTACGTTTTTATTCCTCTGTTTTTTTATACGGTCATTAACCACAAATGGAAACTGGTACCGAAGCTTCTGCCGGTTGTGGGAAGCATTATTTTCCTGGCTATAACACTGCCGTGGCCGTTGTTTATTGCTTACAAAATGAACTGGGATTTAACACTATGGAAACACGAGTTTTTTGACCGCTTCTTCGGCAGCTATGCAAGGGGCAACCAGCCAATTTACTACTATCTGCTTATAGCGTTCAAGTATATTACCCCTTGGTTCGCTTTTCTGCCTATGGCTATAGCTGCTCCTTTTTACAGGGTCTGGAAGAAAAAGCAGCCGATAATGAAATTCTTGTGGCTGTGGTTTGTTCTTGATTTTGTCTTTCTTACCATCAACGCCGGCAAACGTCAGCACTACATACTGCCTTTGATGCCGGCAATGGCCATATTGATAGGTATTCTGCTGGAAGATATGGTTTTTGTACGAAAGGCGCATACAGATAAGTTTGTACTAAACGTCCTGCGATATCACATTGCAGCTATAATTATAGCTGCAATAGCCGGCCCGATTTTTATAGCGATATTTATACCTCAGTTCCTCGCCAGCACAATAACCCTCAGCGTAATAACAATAGCTATAACCTTAACAGTTACCCTGCTATTTATCCGAAAACATCGTGTTATTGCATGTATGGCAGGCTTTAGCGGCATTGTTGTTTGGTTCATGATTTTTTACGCCGTCTTTTCAGAAAAGTTAGATATAAACCGATATTCACGCGATTTCTCCCAAAAAATCGCCCAGATTGTTCCTGATTCCGATAAACTCGTAGCCTACAGGTACGTATCCAAGAGAACCGTACAGTATTTCGGCAGAGTCATACCTGTAATAGAAGACAAACTGATACTGTATAGGTATTACGAACAAGGTAACTGGATACTTGCTACAGGAAAGCATTTGGAAGAATTAAATAAGGATGGTCAATTCAGAAATGTATATTATGAGAAAAAAGCCGATCGCAGGAATCATGAAAATGTGCCGGGCATACTGTTTCATAAATCGGCGCCGATTGTTAAAATTGACGGCAGTGGGGCTGTTGAAAAACCCCCGAAGTAAAATTTTAGATTGCCACGGCCTGCTTCGCAGGCCTCGCAATGACAGAAAAATCACACTTTGTGTCATTGCGAGAAGCGTAGAGACGAAGCAATCTCGACTTTGTCAACAGCTCCGCAGTAACCTTTAACTCAGTTGTCCTTTGTCAGGTTGCTTATAAATTCAATCTCAGCGTTAGTTGGTTCCCGGTCATCGATAATCTTTTTAATCGTCTCGAGAGTTTTTTCAAGACTATAGCCCTGACTTTTTCTCAGCCACACCGCCACCAGCATAGCAACCCTTTTGTTGTCTCCACTTCCATGCAGAAGCACCGGCAGGTTGTTCCTGTCGGCCATTATGGCAAGAAATTGTTCCTGAGTTTGGTTATCAGGGAAATAGTTTCCCCTTTTAACGGGCAGTTCAAGATAATTAACGCCGTTATTTCTAACCCAGATAATTTCTTCATTATACCAGTTTCTTTCCCGGTGCTCGGAACGTGACCGTACATTGACTATCGTGGCGAGATGATATTTATAAAGAAGGCGTGTATAATCCATCCCTTTCGGCTGAGAGCTGGTCAAAAGCACTCCTGCACTTATAATGTTAAAATCTTTGATGCGAAAATGTCTGAATAAAAGTATTACCGCCGCTGTTACCAGCAGAACGATTATCAGGCCAATCGGTGATTGCTTTTTCTTCATTTTCCGTTAAACCGCCGAGATTTCCCTGCGGTGCACTTTACGCACCGAATATATCTTTTTGTTCGTTGTTTCGAAATACACTCTGCTTATCATTTCTCCTATTAAGCCCGTGGTAATAAATGCTAAGCCGACCAGCAGCAGCATAGCCGCCAGCCCTGCCAGCGGACCATGTGCAACAAAAATAGGCACGTTATACACAAATTTGTCGTAGACTATATAAGCAGTTATAAATACTGCTGCAGAAATACAACATAAAGCCGCCTTGCCAAAAAAGTGCAGCGGCCTGCTTACATATCCAAGCAGAAATCGCAACGTTATCAAATCGAGGATAACTTTGAATGTCCTGGAGATTCCATAGTTACTCGTCCCTTTCGGACGGATGATGTTTTTTATGGGAATCTCGGTTATTTTGGCGCCGCTCTTTGATAGTAGCGCCGGAATAAATCTGTGCATCTCTCCGTAAAGATTTAACTGTTCGAGAACCTCTCGTCTGTAGGCTTTGAATGTAGTGCCGAAATCGTGAATATCGACCCCACTAACTTTTGAAGCAAGCCAGTTGGCTATTTTAGAGGGAATCTTTCTCATTATCAGATTGTCCAGTCTGTGCTCACGCCAGCCGCTGACTATATCGTAGCCATCTTCAATTTTTTTAAGGAATTCCGGTATTTCTTCGGGGGCATGCTGAAGGTCGCCATCCATTGATATTATTATCCGCCCGCTTGTGGTATCAAAACCGGCGGCTAAAGCGGGAGTCTGGCCGAAATTTCGGCGAAGTTCGACAACTACAACCTTGTTGTCTTCGTCAGCAATGTCCTTCAATAGCTCTAATGTTTTATCTGTACTACCGTCATCTATAAATATCAGTTCATAACTCAGTCCGGTTTGTCTCATTGTTTTAGACAACCGCTTATAAAGCTCGCCGACCGTTTCCGCCTCGTTGTAAAGCGGTACAACAATGGAACATTCAACATTAGTCTGTTTGTTATAGCTGTCCATAATGTATTAGTTCTATCTCGGCGGCTTTGAAATACTGTCTTGTTTTATCACTGCAAAGGGCGTCGAGTTCCAGCTTCCGCTGTTCAATTAGTCTGGTTCTATCCGCATATAGACCGTCAATATAACCTGGATGGGTCATTACTTCCACAATTTCTGTAGAATTATATAAAGTAACGGCCTTGAAAAAATCAACATCGACTTTGCCCGTATGTGCAATGCCGAGAACAGCTTTGGTTTTCAGAAAGCTCGAATTCTGCAGGCGGTTTATCCTTGCCATATGCCGAATCAGCCATGCTCTTTTCCTTCCGCCTTTACCTGGCAAAGGCCAGGGTGTTTGGCAAACCTTACCTGGTTCATAGGTAAATCGGATAGCGGAAATGCCAAACTGACCGGCCAATTCGCAAACCATTGGAAATATTACCGGAAAACTGTGAATATGCTTATGCGAGTCTATATGGGTAGGCCTTAGACCATTGTCAATTGCCCATTGAATCTGCGCTGCAAACTCAATCCTTACTGCATTTTTAATCGTGCTTGTGCCTAAAGATAACAGCGCCAGCTTGGACGGCGACAATGCAAATTGTCCCTTGGAGTCAAGCAAGCAATGAACGAGCTTATCTGTGGATAGTGCATGTCCCTCGAATATATTAAGGTGGACTCCCACACCAAGATTGGGCAGTTTTTTAGCTATATCAATAGCTTCACGGGCAGCAGGCATATTGGCCATAACCGTTGCACTCGTCAGAACGCCATCGGTATGGGCCTGAGCAACGGCTTTGTTGACGCTTTGGCAAAGACCAAAATCATCTGCATTTATTATGATTTGCCTGTCCATTAGCAACAAGTTTAAGCAGCAACACAGTGGCTAAGCACATTCTTTTGCGCTTTGCTTACTTGCAAAAGTATAAATCCAGTAAAGAGAGTTGGCAAGAAAACATTTGATTTTAGAATTCCGCCCTTCTATCATAGAAGCCCAACATAAATATGACGGAAGATTTAGGAGCCAAAGATAGCGAAAATACAGACAACAATGGCAGGAAAAACCCATTATTGGGTCGCTGCAGCCCTGATTGCCTTGGCGATTATGGGTAAATATTTGTTTGTGAGCACGCGCAGCACACTATGGGACCGTGACGAGCCCCGCTTTGCACGGGCGGTGGTGGAAATGACCGAGTCCGGCAATTACATGGTTCCCACCCTCAACGGCAAAATGTGGCCTGACAAACCGATACTTTTTTACTGGCTGATGTCTCTGCCTGTTCGGCTGCTCGGGCCGACAGAACTCGCCTGCCGCTTTTGGGCTGCGATAGGTACTGCATTAACCTGTCTGCTGACATTTTTTATCGGGCGGCGGTTTATGGACAAAAAGGCAGGATTGTGGGCAATGGTTATTTTAGCATCAACATTTATGGTATTGGGTATCGGCACCGCAGCAACCTCTGATGCGGTGCTGCTGCCATTCATAGTTGCCGTAATGGCGATTTTCGCGCAATCGCTCAGCTCCGGAATGCGCGTGTCAGGCGTAATTTTGATGGGAGCTGCATTAGGTTTGGCGATGTTGACCAAAGGGCCGATAGGGCTAATGCCCGTCCCGGCAATAGCAACTATCCTGTGGCTCAACAGGAAAACAGAAACAGGTATATGGCGGCGTGCTTGGCCGATTGGCGCCAGTCTGGCAATAGGATTTTTGATTTTTATCGCATGGGCGGTTCCGGCCAACAATGCTACCAATGGCGAGTTTCTACGCGTATTCATAGGCAGACACGTAATAACACGGGCACTTAAACCGATGGAGCATCACGGCGGTAATTTCCTGCTCTATCTGCCATACTATCTGCCCGTTATTATCGTGGGGTTTTTTCCCTGGACGCTGCACCTGCCGGCAGCTTTCTCGGCTGTTGCCGGCGGAAGAGTCGGCGGCAAATATGGCCGAATCTTCTTGATTGGCTGGATTGTACCCACTTTTATTATAATGACGCTGGCAGCTACCAAACTTCCACACTACATATTATTTATATGGCCGGCTCTGGCCATGGCAGTGGCCGGTACGATTGTCGCAGCACAGCAGGACAGGTTGAATGAGCGTGATAGAATCTGGCTGCGGCGAGGAGTATGGTTTTTCGGCCCATTGGCTATTATAATGGCACTTGGCCTGATGGTCGGGCCGTGGTTTCTGCAGATACCCGGCCTGCGATGGTCCGGCTTAGCATCAGGTATAGTGTTATCAGCTATGGCCGTAATTGCTATCCACCAGCAGCGAGCCAATCGACCCAAGGTCAGCGCTGAGGTGGTACTTATTGGAATGCTCGTCTTCGAGATTCCTGTTTTGTTTGGGGTACTGCCGGCAGTTGAACAGGTAAAAATATCTCCCCCTATCGCACGGGCTGTGAACGCAAAGACCGCTAAAGATACACCTGTGGCGACCTATAAATATGGTGAGCCGAGTCTAAATTTTTACGTCGGCAGACAAATTAAGCCGCTTCGCAGCGAAGAAGATGTTGTAACCTGGGCGAAACAGCCCACCTCCGGCGTATTGATAATACCCAATAATATACTAAATGAAATCCAGCAGCGCTACGGCACTTTACCTTTAGATAAGATAGCATCCAAAAAAGGTTTCAACTATTCGAAAGGTAAAATACTCGAAGTAGTGGCTCTTATTCGCAAAACGGAGAAATAGTGATTTACAAAAAACTAACGTCGAAGCTGAATCTTTCCCGGAATGATATGTTTTTTCTGGCTTTTATCCCGATTTTGGGATTGCTCGCTGTATGGTCCTATTTCAATCTGGATCAACAGGTTTTTTCCTTGTTATGTCAAAAGCCGGTTAACTGGGACGGAAATTTCTGGCTGAAAGCATTTACCTACCTGGGCAAAGCATGGCTGTTGATTTGGTTGTTGCTAATCTGGTTTCTTGCAACAGGTCGACAGCGACTGGTTCTAATCGCGTTTCTCGCATTAATCATAGTTTTTTTAACGGTAACATCGCTGAAAGTCGGCGTAAAAAGACCCCGGCCTTATGAGGTCGTTAAAGCCAATTCAAGGGTGGAAGAACAACCCAATTTGACCGGCCGTCTGTCGTTTCCTTCGGGTGATACCGCTACTGTTTTCGCCGTAGCGACAGTAATAATATTTTTTGTCTCATGGCCATGGGCCTGCATACTCCTGGCTGCATGCACAGGCATTGCTTTGCTAAGAGTAACTGCAATGGCCCACTATCCATCGGACGTACTCGCCGGGGCGGCTATAGGTTCTCTCAGCGGATGGCTTGCGGTACAAATAAACCGGCGATGGTTACCATTGGAATCGCCTCGATTAAAATTGAGCCGTAGCATGGCGATTCTGGGCATAATCATAATACCGCTTTCAATTTGGCTGTTTGAGAAACTTGACGATTTACTGATATTTCTCGGAGTTTATGGCCTGCTGGTTGGATGCATTTTGCTGGCTGCCAAAACAGGTAAATACAGGAAGAAGGCGATAGCGAAATTGGCCGATTCTGAGCGTTTTGACCGCGGCCTGAACTGGTTAAGAAAAAGACGGACCTTAGTACTGAAAATCGCATTCCCGATTATAATTGCTGAAAATATTATTAGCGGCGAAAAACCCCGCGAACTGGGATTCTCTGATTTTTCTGTCATTGCTGTTCTCGGCCTCATATTAGTCTTTGCCGGAGCCCTCATCAGGTTCTGGGCACGTGGATACTTTGAAAGAGGACGTTTGTTTACATCCGGGCCTTATGCAATGGTTCGCCACCCTTTGTATCTTGGTTCAATGCTGGTGGTAACAGGCATACTGCTTCAACTTAACAACCGATTGTTTAATTGGGCCGTAATTATACCCTTGGTTATTGTGTTTTATGGGGCGGCGATTATCTATGAAGAACGGTCGTTGGAAAAGAAATTCGGCAAACAGTGGCTGTTGTATAAGGCCAAGAGGCCAGCCATAGTTCCTTCTCCGCGAACATGGTTACTTCAAAGGCAACCTCGAAAGTGGAGTTGGAAGGTGTATTTAAGTACTTCAGAGCGAATGGTAACTCCGATACTTTTAAGTTTACCGTTGCTGGTGGAGTTAATGGAAAACTTTGTATTTGAAGGTATGATCGGTATCAAATAGAAACCGGACGTCAGGACAATCAACATATATGACTTGAGCAGGATACGAAATACGTGTTATGGGGTCTATGCTGATATCCATTGTCGCGGTATTGTTTACTGCTTATTGGGGTTTGGGGCTGATACTCTACTTCAGGCAGCCCGCGTTTCTGTACGGCCCTGTGCGGGAAATTTCCTGTACACCAGACGAACTGGGACTTGATTTTGAGGAAGTGGCTTTCAAAAGCGATGACGGCCTGAAACTGGGCGGTTGGTTCATACCCGCAGATGATTCGGAACTAACGGTTCTGTTCTGCCACGGCAATGGGGGAAATATGATGCACCGCCTGGATAGTATAAATATCTTTTATAACCTGGGATTGAACTGCTTTATCTTTGATTATCGCGGATACGGCAGCAGTCAAGGCAAACCCAGTGAAGAGGGAACGTATCTCGACGTCAAAGCTGCATACAAATGGCTGACTGAAGAGAAAAAAACATCGCCTGATAATATTATTATCTTCGGCAGGTCTCTGGGGGCAAGTATCGCAGCACAACTGGCAAGTAACGCACAAGCCAGAGCTTTGATTATCGAGAGCGCTTTTACATCTTATGTTGATATCGGCAGGAAATTCTACCCATATATGCCCGTACGGTGGTTCGCGAGATTTAGCTACAAGACAATCGATTATGTCAAGAGCGTCCATTGTCCGGTGATGATAATTCACAGCCGGAATGATGAAGTGATACCGTTCGAGTTTGGTTTGGAATTGTATGAAGCTGCGAATGAGCCGAAAGAATTTGTCGAGATTTCCGGCGGTCATAACGACGGCTTTCTGATATCCAGCCAGATTTATAACAGGGCCTGGAAGAAATGGCTGAAATTCCTGGAAGATTATGAAAAACAGGCCGACCGCCAGCAGGCCTCTTAATCCGAATGTTCGTAGCCGGCAGCGGGAGCCATTTGGTTTACGTCGGCAGATACTCCTGTATCGCAGGCGGAACAAGTCACGGCTGCAGTTCCGGTACAGGTATAAAGATTGAATCCTATGAAAGATAAGACTATGATTGTAGTTATTATCAGGGTGATTAAAGTTACTTTCTTATTCCTCATCTGACATTCTTTGTTGCCGCATCGCTTTTTTTCCCGGAAATATCTTAACCAGGAAAGAAGTATCAATAATCCACCGACCGTCAGGAATACCCAGTGATATTTGCCTGTTACTGTGCCCAGCCCCATGCTTCCAAATCCTAAAGCTGTTAAAAGCAGTGGTATTGTGCAACATATAGAAACACTAATTGCAGAAAGTATTCCTGTTATTATTGATTTCATAATCTACCCTTTAATAATTATTGGGGATATGGGGGACAGCAAAAGCCATCCCCCGTTTCCCCTGGTTCTAAGCAGACAGTTTCTTTGCCTGTTCCACTGTTGGCTTTCCAACGATTGTAATTCTGCCATCTACAACGACAGTTGGAACCGCCTTAATGCCGTAATTTTTGGCAGGCTCACAACACTCGTTTCCGGAGCATCTGCGTTCGATTACCTCGCACTCACTGCAGACCTCCTGCTTTACCAGTGCAAGAGCATCCTTGCAGAGAGGACATCCAGCCGTGAAGACTTCGATTCTTTTTCCCATGGTTATCACCTCCTTTCACGGGATATTAAAAATTAACACTTTCCAACAAAACTACGTAATCACCACCATAACAGAGGTTCCGTTTTGCGCGTCCGGACACTGCAATGCGCTGCAAGGCGACAACCCCGATGTTATTGACATTTACCGAAGCTGGTTTTATTTTGCAAATTTGTAAATAACATCCATAAGTTCATTATAGATTTCATCCTGTTTTTCTTTGCTCTTTGACCGTATGGCGGTGGTGGCGCATACCTCCAGATAGTTCCTCATTAACACTTTGCCAACTCCCCTGAGGGCTTCGTGAATTGAGGAAATCTGCTGCAGGATGTCAAGGCAGTACCTGTCGTCCTCCACCATTTTCACTACGCCGCCGACCTGTCCGCTGATACGATTCAAGCGGTCCAATACGGTTTTTCTTCTCTGTTTTGTAATGCATCTTTTCTTCTCAGCCATAACTAAAAACCTCCTTTCAATATACATATACTCCCTACCCCTATATTGTGTTCTAATTAAATCTTCCTGTCAAGAAATATTTGAGAAATTTTAAAGATTTTTTTTCGACAAAAAGAACTGCAAAATGAAATATTAGCCCGATTGCCAGATTAAGCGCCGCCGCCGACTATACGATATAGCCTATATCCTGCTTTTGAAGCAGAAGTACCGTGAAAGGCAGGTTTTGTTTAGAACCGGCAATATAAGACTCGAAAAGGCGGGAGTAACGGGGCGCAAAGCGATTAAAATGGTTGAAAATCTACCTATAACGGTGCTGAGTGAGTTTGAGGCGGCGGATAGTTGCGGCGGTGATGCGGCAATTATCGGTCTTGAGCTTGATATTCTTAGCGAACCGGCGTGTTTTCATATTGGTGTTACAAAAAAAGAGGCGAGACTGGCAGACATTGTGCCGTTGGTACGAACGGTCTCAGCAAAAATCACCGGTACGGTAGTCGAAAGGATACGCAGGGAAGGCGGCTGCATACCATGTCACCGAGGATGTTCGGCTTGCTGTAGTTTTCTCGTGCCGATGTCTATCCCGGAAGCATTTCGGCTCAGAGAAGAGGTTCTTGCAGTATCTAAATCTTATTGGAGGCGAATGCAGCGGTTATCTCTTTTGGCAGCACAGTGTATTTTGAAGCAAAAACCCCCAAAATCGTTTGTGTGCCAAACAACAGGGACACCAGCCGACAGTCCAGTTGAGCCGAATGTGGTGTCGAGTTGGTATGCGAATTTGAAGCTGGCCTGTCCTTTTCACTACAAAGGGCTGTGTACTATCTATGAGCAGAGGCCGCTGGCATGCAGAGAATATTTTGTAAAGGGTTCTGCAGGAGTATGCAGAGGTGGGCGTGGTGCGGCGGACGTAGTTGAAGTACCGATGCGAATGGCCGATGTTCTTGGTCAATTGGCCAGCGAGCTTGAGGGTACAGACGTGGAGGCGGTAATGATGCCGCTGGCGCTGGTGTGGTGTGAGGAAAATCTGGACCGTGACAAACAGAGGTGGCCTGCGGCGATGATGGTCGAACGGTTTGTTAAGATTGTAAAGACAATAGAGCAGAAAAATTTCACAGCGGTTATTGCACCAGCTTAGCTGAACCATCTTCAAATCAACAGTAAGATTCGCCGAGTTCCCGGCCCTTCACTTATTTTTTAGAAGATTTTTATTGCAAATGAGTTAATGAGTTGTCATAAAGAAAACTTCCCTGCGTATGGAATGTGTCCGGGAAGGTGCCACCGGGTCCGGTTAAGGTAAAAATAATGGTATATTATTCAGGACAGCTATGGCTGATAAAATCAGGGTAGTAGTAATCGGTTGCGGGAATATGGGTTCTTCACACGCGAGGGCCTATAAAATGCTGGATGGCTTTGAGCTCGTCGGACTGGCCGACCGGAACCCGGAAGTACGAGACAGGCTGGCTTCAGAACTGGGAGGGGTAGCACAATTCGATAATCTGAACGCCGCAATAAATGCTACGCAGCCGCAGGCGGCGGCGATTTGTACCTACCCCGATACGCATGCGGAGTTCGCCATCAAAAGTCTTAATGCGAACCTGCACGTATTTGTGGAAAAACCCATTGCGCAGACCGTCTCACAGGCGCGGGAGGTAGTTGCGCTGGCCCAGACAAAAGGAAAAAAGGTGGTGGTGGGCTATATTCTGCGACAACATCCGGCGTGGATGCAGTTTATTGAAATTGCCCGCACGCTGGGAAAACCCTTAGTGATGCGGATGAACCTTAATCAGCAAAGCAAGGGGGCTGAATGGCAGTGCCATAAACGCCTGCTGAAAACGATGTCGCCCATTGTAGATTGCGGGGTGCATTACGTGGATGTGATGTGCCAGATGACGCAATGTCAACCGGTTCGGGTGCAGGCCATCGGCGCACATCTAAGTGACGAAATCCCGACAAAGATGTACAACTACGGCCAGTTGCAGGTGGTCTTTGCGGATGGGTCGGTCGGGTGGTACGAAGCCGGCTGGGGGCCGATGATGAGCGAAACGGCCTTTTTCGTTAAGGATGTGATAGGACCCAAAGGCAGTGTCAGTATAGTAAAACCGCAAGGCGGCCAGAAATCAAGTTCGGCTGATATCGCATCTCATACCAAAACCAATTGCCTGCGAAAACATAATGCAGAATTGGACGGTAACGGAAACTTTGCCAGGCAGGATACCCTGATTGATACCAGCGATGAGCCGGACCATCAGGAGTTGTGCAATCGGGAGCAGGCCTATTTTCTCAAGACGATTCGTGAGGATATGGACTTGAGTGAACATTTGGCGGACGTTGTTAACAGTCTGCGTATCGTACTGGCGGCAGATGAGTCAGTACGAACAGGACGAGTGATAAGTCTGTGAGAGATTAAATTATCGTAAGTAAAAATGGCACGCATAGATAGCATTTGCAGTACAAGGAAAAGATCGAGTGGTAAGCTACCGATTGTACTTTAGTTAGATCGGAAGAGCACACGTCTGAACTCCAGTCACATTCCTTTATCTCGTATGCCGTCTTCTGCTTGAAAAAAAAAAAAAAAAAAATAATAAAAACAAAATAATAAAATAATAAAATATATGATA
>CAJVYK010000044.1 GCA_913009865.1 uncultured bacterium | reverse complement strand
CAATTTTCCGGCAGAATGATCTGGTCGGCAAATATATCAGGATAGTTTACATCGGCAGGCAAAAAAACGGGTGGGGCGGCCGGGCAAGCAAAGTTTACCGAGTTTTTTTAGACAAAGGAGTTATTCAAGAAAGAGAGGTAGAAGTCAATGGAAAAGTACGCAAAAGAAAAAGCAAAAGAGCAGGTAGAAAATCAGCTTAATGAGCAGCCGGCCCCGGCGGCTGAGTCGGAGAAACTAAAGTTGTTGGGAATTTCAATCCCGGAAGAAACAGTTAGCCAGGCCGCACAAAAGCTGGGAGGGTTCCTCGAAACGAGCGAGGCACAACTCAAAGCATTTGGTGCTAACCAGCAGCTTGCATATCGCCAAGGCCAGGCAATGCTCGACATTCTAACTGAAATCCGCAGTGGAATAGCCGATCTGGTCGAGATGCAAAAAAAGCGGGCTGATTTGCTGGCTGATGTCACGCAGAAAGTGAGCGATAATGGCAAAGATTGAGCATTGCCCATCTTGCGGCGGCACAGAAATTAAAGTTGCCGGCAATAAGGTTTTGTGCCGGGCCTGCGACGTCGTCTATACGATTGAAGATGATGGAGCCAGGGTAGAGGATACCGATCCGCTGGGTAAAGTAAAAGAGCGGCTCGATAATATCGAGGCAAAAATCGCCGAGCCGCAAAAGCAGCAGGGCGATGAACCAGATCCCAGCAGCGATGACGAGCCGGACGAATCGGGCGAAACTGATGAAGATGAAAGAGGTTTTGTAAGTTTATGATACTGGCTATATTTTACGGAGTGTTCTTGATTTGCTTTGTGATTTATTGCCTGCCGTTTTTATGGAACATGATCAATGACAAAGAAAAAAACAACGAAAAAGAAAACGAAAATCAAGAAGCCGGTCAAAGCTGAGAGCAAAAAAACTCAGCCGAAAATCGAAGAGCCGAAGCCGGAGTTCGAGGCGGCTCTAAATAATGTTGCCGGCGAATCGCAAACAACACCGGAAAGTGAGCCGGCAAAAGATGGCCGTGGTGGAGCTCGGCCAGGGGCCGGCAGGCCGAGGGGCACGGATGATCTATCCAGGGTAAACCGGCTGCCACAAAAAGCCAACGAAACACTGATCCCGATTCTACAAATGCCGTTTTCGTTCTGGTCGAAAACTCAGGGGATCAAAGAACTCGAGCTGGCCGACAAAGAAGCCAAAGAGCTGGCCCTGCCAGTTACTCAACTGCTCGAATTTTATTTTCCAGGCAAAGTGCCGGAGATCGCTTTTGTCTGGCTGATGTTCGCCGGCTCGACTTTTAAGATTGTAGATTCACGGCTGGCAATCCTGGCAAAAAAGAGAAAAGAAAAAACAACGTCCTCCGTGGCAGGCAGTAAGGGATCGCGTACTTCAGCCGGGCCGATCCCCTCTGCTGCTCACCCGACAGTAGATGATGTAAAGAAAGCGGCCAGTGTCAAAGTCTGAAAAGATAATTGAACTGATTTTCGGAAAGCGTGGCAGCGGTAAAAGCTACCTGGCCCAAAAACTAATGGCAGGGCACCGGCGGTATCTTATCTACGATACGCTCGGCGAATATAAGGACGGTATAGTTATACAAAACCTGCAGGAACTCAAGCCGTTTTGGCATAAGGTTTATCGCAGGAATTTTCGGATCGTGTATCAGCCGTTAAAGCCGGTGCAGGAATTCGAGTCGATTTGTGAGCTGGTTTGGGAGTGCGGCAATATGGCGTTTTTAGTCGAGGAAATCGATTGCTTTTGCAGCAGCTTATCCCTGGGCGATTCGTTTCAGTCGGTTATACAACGTGGCCGGCACAGGGATATATCGTTAATCGGCGTAACGCAGAGGCCGCACGGAATCGCACGGCTTATAACCAGCCAGGCAAAACAAATGTATATTTTCAATACGACTGAGCCGCGGGACATCGAGTATTTTCGGCAGGTGCTGGGTGAAAATGTAGTCCAGAAATTTGCGGACCTTAAACAATACGAATTTGTGAAGTGGCAGGACGGTAACGAACAGTTAGAAATCGGAAGGGCGTAAAAATGGCAGGAATAATGACAGTTGAGCAGTTACAAATTGAAGGGGAAAAGCTGTTAGGAAAAATCAGGGTAAGCCCGCGTGAGTTTGTGGAGTTTCAATTAGAGACCGAATTCGGCTTTGATGATTTACAGGTTTTAATGAAAACTTTGCAGTGCGACCTGGGCAAATTAACTGATAAAGTTTTGGCGTATAAGCAAGGCAAAGCGAAGATTTAAAATGTTACAGGATACCAGCTTACAAGCGTTTAGTGAGATATTGCCGCACCTTGGAGCCAGGCAAAAGCAGGTACTCAAAGCGATCTATGTTTTGGGTGCCTGCTGTAATCAGCGAATAGCTGATTATCTCAACTGGCCGATAAACTATGTTTGCGGCAGAGTTAAAGAGCTGCGAGACAAAGGGTTAGTTGTTGAGGCCGGCAGAGCGAAAAACAGATTCGGCAGGGCGGTTCACTTGTGGCGGGTAAGCGAATTTAAAGAAACTTTTTTTTAATTTTTTTCTTGACGTCTCCCAGGGAAGGTCGCTATTTTGGGCTATAGAAAGAAAATTTGGAATTTTAACTTTAGGCTTGCCACGGAAAATAAGCTGTGGGCAAGCCCTTTTTTTTGTCAACATTTATGAAAGGAGTTTTTGTTATGGCAACGCCGAAAATTCACATGCCGAGTTTGCAGTATCTAATAAACCTGGCCATCGGGTTAGCGATTATCGCTTTTGCGGTCCGATTCGTACCGGATCGGTTCAAAGCGTATTTCAGAATATAAGCAGCAGCTTGCTCTGAAAGTCAAAGTTTTTCGTTGGAAGTCAAAGTTTTAAGTAGGAAGGAAACATTATGTCTATGACATTATTCAAACGAAAGTTATCAGCTATAACTTTCGCAGAAAATCAGGTGCGGACATTAGAGCTGCCGCGTAACTATGCTATGCGGCATCTGAGTCTGTGGCTGGACGCTGTTGTTACACTGGCCGGTGGTTCCGCCGGCAATCCGAAGGATAGCTGCCCGGCTCAGCTCATCAAGCGCATCGAGGTTGTTCGGGACGGCTCGGAAACTATCAAGAGTATCGACTTCGAGACGCTTCACCGTTTGACGCATATGCGTTACGGTACCAGGCCGAAGATCGATTCGCTGCCTGCTGGCTTTGCGGATATAGCCAGCGAGCCGGTAGAAGTGCACGCACGGCTTGATTTTGCAATGCCTAAAGCGTTTCGGCCGATCGATACGATGCTGGACGCTTCGCGAGCAACCACGCTGTCCTTGATCGTAACGTTCGGAGCTGCCGCTGATATTATGGACGATGACTATGACGGCACAGTTACCGTCAATAGTGCTCAGCTCAACGTCTCGACTTGTGAGATGATGAACGTGCCGGCGGATTTGGTCTTTAACGATTTCAAGGAACGACCAATTCAGCAGCAGGTTTCAGCAGCTTCGAGCAACCTGCAGGTAGATATACCTGTCGGCAACTACTACCGCGGCTTTCTGATTAAGACGAGCCGAAACGGCGTGCCGTCAAACTCGATTCTTAACGAGATGACGCTTAAAAGCGGCACAAAGATATTTGCTCTTCTCAATGCAGAGCAGCTCCAGTTTGATAATCGCCTTGACGCCGAGCTCGAAACGCCGGTTGCCAACGACACCGTGAACCGCAAATATCTCGAACAGGTTCTGGACGGTTACTACTATCTGGACCTGGCATCGGACGGCCGACTGATGGAATCGCTGGCTACGCGTGGTATGAGCAGTCTGGAATTCGAGTTTGACGTCAACAATCCCGGCAGCAATACCGACTATATCAACATTTTCCCCGAGGAAATCGTCCTTGCAGCAGTAAAATAAAACCGGTAAGATTTTGCCTGGGCCCGGGTGCCCGGGCAAAATTGCACGGTTTTTTTGAAAGGACGAACTATGAAAAGGGTAATGTTGATCAGTTTGTTGGCTGTGATAGCGATAGGGGGCTGCGGGCCTTCATATCGAGCAACGCCGGTGCGAATCCCTATCAAGCCAAACAGCAGCGTAGCGATAAGGGAATTTGCCGCCGATAGTCCGGCGACTGCACAAATGATAAGAGCAACGCTGGTTGTGGAGCTGCAGGAAGCCGGTCTTCATATCGTCGATGTCAACGATTCGCCGGATTTGATAGTTGATGGGACAATAACAAAGGGCCAAAGAGAAGATACGAGCACTTATGTAGATTCTGTGCTTCTTCTTGTTGCAACGCCAGCTGATGAATTTGTTACATCTCTTAAATTAACTCAAGCTGTGGCTGATATTCCATTTGGGCCAAAAACGCCAGGGGAAATTGGAACTGAGCTTGGCAAGCGACTTGCAAGGAAACTCAAGAAAAAATGATAGCGATCAATCAATTGATCGAGTTTGCAAGAAAACATCATAAGAGTTTTGAGCCGTTCACTGATGAGGCAATTGAGGCGTTCTTTGAAAAGTATCAAGATACTACGAAAGTAAGATTTGATGAGAAGGGTAATATAACCGGCTTTGCGGTTTGGGACGAACAGCCGGACAAGATAGTTTTTATAGTCGTAGCCGGCGTTGGTGATCGCCGGGAAAATTATCGGGTAATGATGAAACAGTTACGGCAATTCAAAAAACCGGTTTCTGTTTTCAGTGAAAAGGGTCAAAAATGGGTATCGAAACTGGTACGGCATTGATAATCGCAGCAGCTTTGGGTACTGGAACTGCAGTTTATATGTCCGACCAGCAGAGAAAAGCGCAACACGGAGCTCAAGATGAAGCCAAGAAAATGCAGCAAAGGCAATTGCAGCGGGATCTTGAGGCCGGCGAATACTTCGAGCAGATAAATAAAAAGCAAATGGAAATGCAGGCACAGAGCAGCACAATCAAGACGCTATCGAACTTATTAGCTGAGCGTGACGCAAAAGCGTCCCAGCCGAAAGTCTTTGAGCTGCCGGCGGCAAAAGAGTACAGCGTTGTCGATAGAATCAATAGCGCAATCGATGATTTTGTTAGAGGTTGATTATGGCTGAGGAAAATACAGATACAGCGACAGCGACAGAGACCGATATTTTTCAGCAGCAGAAAAAAACTATCGAGCTGCTGCAGGACGCTATTGCCAAACGGCAGCAGCAGGGTGCTCAGACCGTTTACGTTCAGCAGCAAAAACCGCCTGCCGGCAAGCCGAATAATTACTTGATGTACGCAGGGATTGGATTGTTATTTTTAGTTTTAACTGGAAAGATAAAATTATGGCGACTGAATTAGAAGCTCAGGGACAGCTCCACAGTTTACTCTGGGGCAATCAGAATATATCCGCACCGACGCCGGCCGACTTTGCTCCCTTCGCCGATGCTTTTTTGTCGGAGCCGATCGGTGTGCCGGCCTTTTCCGTTGCAACGCCGGCAAAGCAATCCTTCTTGGATAAAATATGGACTGGAATTAAGAGTCCGTTCCAAAAAACATATCAGGGAGTTACTTCGGAAAAATTTGTCGGCGGAATCGGCAAAGGCATAGGGCAGAGCTTAAACAGTTTGATGCTGCAAAAACTCGGCCTTACGCCAAAACCGGAAGTTATCAATACCCAGGGCGAAACTGTAGTCAATTATGACATCAGGGAAAAAGCTCCACGCGGCCAGCAGGCGGCATACCAGATACCGGACTGGATGATGTTCTGGCAGAAAAAGCCGGACGCCGACCGTGAGCCGGCCAGGATTACAGGGCGTCAAGCCGCAGGCGGTTCAGTTGTTGTTGTAGGTGTAGTGGCGTTGATTGCATATTTATTGGCGAAAAAATGACCAACTTAAAATTCCAGCAGCAGCTCGAAAAAACCCGAGCTCTAACAAGGGCACTGCACTCGTTAGATATTGATTTATCGGACGCAGCCACGGACCGCCAATACAGCTTAGCCGGCAATCTTTTTTATGTACTGCACGCGCCGGACAATGAAATCTATATCAATATCAAAATAAACGATCAGAACAATCCGGCCCACAAATTAGTCAAGGGTCTTGGCTTCCTCGTAGCTCACGAAGCTCTTTACATCACCACGCCGGCAGGCCAGGCCGGTACTATGACTATTCTGCACGGCTTTAGCGATCCGGATCTGTTTTCGGTGATTGACAACCGGCCTGGCCTTGTTGATGACCTGGCGTCTATCAGAGACGAGCTGCGGGGCGATACGACTTTCGAAGGTTATGATGCCGTAGTTGTGCCTCAAACGACATCAGGTATTGTCTGGGGTGAAAACGCTACTCGCAAAGCGATCTCGATACAGGCTTTATCGACAAACACCGATGTTATCTTTTTAGGCTTTGACAGCGACTTAACTATTGGCGGTTCTGGCAAGTGGGCATTTGAATTGCAGCCAGGGCAGGCTGTGACGATAGATGATTATCGCGGTGATTTTTATGCCGTTTCGGCTTCATCCGGCCAAATTATCGGTATAGGAGAGTGGTAAATGCTTAGCGGTGGTGGACAACTGAATACCCGAACCCTGAACGGTGATACGGGAACGCAAATAACAAAATCGGGAACGCAAACCAATGCCGGCTCGACTATATTGCATACTGTAACGGCGGGTAAAAGTTTCTATCTCACAGCAGCCAATTTGTTTGGCGTTAACGGAGCGTCTGTTTGGGGATATATTCAGGTGACTGATGCGGCTGATGCCACTCAGTACAACATTTTATATTGCTACGATCGCTTTGGCTATTCGCACGATTTTATTTACCCGGTCAAGATACCGGCGGGCTACAAAGTTAAAATTGTAATTGATGCAGCAACTGGTGAAGCAAGAGGATTTATTCACGGCTACGAAATATGAGAGCAGTTAAACACATAAAAGACGTGGCGTATGATCGCCGTGATAGTGTCGGCAAAGTTATCGAAACCACAACGCAGCAACAAGCTGATATTTTTAACTCGTGTTGTTTTTGCTCTATAGGCCGCGGCTTTTATCAAGTCTTCGACGATGTCAAGAATGAGGCATTGTACCTTTGCGAAGATCATAAAAGTCAATTTGATTTAGCGATAGGTGAGCTGATAAAATGACCGAAAAAATACCCATCAGCTTAAACGAACCGCTTTACCCGGGCGATAAAATCGAGATACGATTCAGTTTATCCGGCGGCACCTGGAGGCGGGCTACGCAATGGGCTATTATTGAAAATCGATTGCAAAAAAAATATGCACAATTCAGGGTAACCGGCTGGACGCTGCTCGATGACGGAGTGATAGCTAAAATAACGATTATCACGCCGGAAGAAGCGGAGCCGGAAATCCAGAAGGCCGGCGTAGCTGCTGCGATTACGGCAACGGCAATCGCTGTTGCTGTTGTCGGCGGCGGCTTGATTTTTTGGGCTCGCGTTGAAGACGTGAAAAAAATAGTAAAAGAGCCGGCTGTGCAGGCGGTTTCATTCGGTTTTCTTATCGTTGCGGTAGTTTTGCTAATCGGGAGTTTGCGAAAGAAATAAAATGCAGAGTGACTGGAAAGAAAAATTGGCAGACCAGGTCCGCAGGGGCGATGACCACTACACATCGGTTACGATCGAGCTGGACAATGCCCGGAATGATGAGTTTGTTGCCGTTGCCGGCAAAACAATTTATATCGAGGACGCTTCGAGCGATAGTGCCCTGGCAAGCGTCAAGCTGAATCGAATCGGAGCGGATTCGCTGAATCTTAAAAAGGGCAGCTCGATCGAAACTGTCTTTTCCGGTCTATACTTAACTAACACTGCACAGGCCGGCGAATGGCTCAAAGTTATTTTTGGCCGTGAATTCAAAATGGACTCAGTCCAGGGACTCAGCCAGGCCGAAGCTCAGCCGATCGTTGTGATCACAAACGCCGCGGCAAATACGAATACGATACCGTCTGCTCAGGTATGCGATACGGTACTGCTCAAGGCCGATGTCAAAAACACCGGGATCGTGTGGGTGGATTTTGGCACGGCGGCGGTTCAGGATAGCTGCTTACCACTCGATCCACACGAATCGATAACCGTGAAGCTATCGAATTTAAATCAGATCAACGCCAACTTTGAGATTGCAGACGAAAAGCTGTTTGCAGTTTACCAGGTATAAAATGAAAATTTTGACACCAGATAGCAAGCAAATGGTTCTTTCCCGCGGTTTGCCAAAAACAAGCCAGGCAACATCATACGCAACTGGCGATGACGGCACTTACCAGGCCGGCTGGTGGCAGAGACGGCTCAACTCCAACAACCGGCAGAGATTTATTGAAAAAACGATTAGCGGCGATCCCCTTGTCATCGATAGAGCTACCGGTTTGATGTGGCGACAGAAAGAAGAAAGTTTAGCTGTTGACTGGGCTGGTGCGATAATGATAGCGGACTTGCTAACGGCAGGCGGCTTCGACGATTGGCGATTAGCGAATATCAAAGAACTTATTTCCATTGTTGATTACAGCACAGCATATCCAGCCTTTTATTTACCTTTTCTTATCACTGACGCAATAACTCTTTGGTCGAGTACAACTTTTAAACCATCAGAAACCAGGGCATGGACGGTCAATACTGAAACAGGCGATGTAGCTTTTCAATCAAAAACGACAGCCACTTACTATGCTATGTGCGTGAGAAAAGGCGTATGAAAATAAGCTATAAAAACAAAATGCAAATCGTAGAGCATCCATCAGGGTGTATTAGTAAACACACTAAGGAAGATTTGCAGAGAGTTAAAAAAACGATGTTGCAAAGTATTGTTCAACTGAATAATGAGGTTCTCGATTTGGATTCAGAAATTGCAGAAATCGAGAGCAGTTAAGGGAGTTAATTATGACAAAGCGAAAAACGTATAAGAAAAAATCATCGGCAAAGAATGCCAGAAAAAAAGGTCAATCGCTTTACAAAGTCAAAGGCGGCTGGCGGATCAGCCGGCGAAAACGTAAACGCCGATAGGGGGGGGTGCTGTTGTATCCCTCGACTTGAGATCGGCTCTTAGAATCGATTCTCACAAGCAGAATTTTTAGTAAAGGGGCTGAAAATGCAAAAGGTATGGAAGTGGATAGATCACAATCGTTTTATAGTAATCGCTCCGTTGGCGGGTCTTTTGATTTGGGTTGTCGCTTTCGGCTGCACTCCTGAGACGCCCAGTCCGCTTGATCCGGCCAGGACAGTTACGCCGGCCCAGCTCGAAACCGAGTTCAAGGTCTGGCAGCTCAGCCAGGAGCAAACAATGTTAAAGTTCGATGCGAGCAAAGCAGACCTTGAAAAACAGAAAGCGGCCTGGGGAGAATTCCAACAGGTACTTATGAAGCTGGCTTCTGGCGGTGTTGCCGACTGGGGCGGCCTGGTGCAGCTTATGGTCGGCGGTGGGCTGCTGGGTGCCCTGGGTGATAATGTTCGCAAGCGTGGTCTTATAGCGGGGCTGAAGCGCAACAAATGACAAAGCCGTCTCCGTTCAACGTGAAACTCATCAAGGGCGTGATAAAATCTTTTCTCGGTGATTTTTCTTTCAAAGTCGATCGAGAAAAGCAGTCCGTAACGATCCAGGTAAAAGGGCAGGAACATACTTTGACTTACGATCAGCTCATCGATGAAGTCGAGGCGATATTCAATGAATGACAAAAACAAAAACACTTTAAACTTCTACGGCAATATCATCACGAAAATTGCCATAGTATTTTTTCTAATCCTCTGGAACCAGGTCGATCGCCGGCTGCAGCGTCTTGAAGGCCGGCTCCGGGGCCTGGAGCTGCAGGTAACAGCCATAAGTAACCGTCTGGGCGTAGAGCCGGTAAAGTCTATGCTCGGTAAGCTGAGCAGCCCACAGGGACGCTCAGATCGTCCCGTGTTAAGCGATAGTGCCCCGATCGGGAGGCAATATATCCGCCAGGCCAACAACGGCCTGTAATCAGCTCTATATTTTTTTTGCAGTTTTTCTCTGGCCAATCTTTTCTCTGGCCAATCTTTTTTTGTTGACAGGAAGAAAAAGAGTACATAGACTGACAGGGCAGGGAGGCGGGTCTCTCTCTCCCCTACGGGAAGGAGAGAGACCCGCCTGGCGGCGATTATAAACCAATCGCCGCCGCCAGGCAAGTGGAATCGGGCTAACGCCCGATATTTTTTTACGCCGGCTGTCGCCGGCAGTAACCTCACGCTCATCAACTGCAGTTGCAGATAACGATCAAACTGTTCAAATATCTCCGGCTGGTCGCTTCGCTCCGGTGGTTCAGGAGTAGCGACTCAAGATTCAATATATTCAAAAAATTTCACAAAAATCAGAAAAATAATTTGACAACCAGCCAATCCGGTGTATGTTTTAAGTAACCAATGGGACAAGACCGATAAAGTCGCAACGATTATAAAACCAACCCACAACGTCCCATAAGATATGTTATGTTTCATTCGGCCTTTATTTTGGAGTCAAAGAGTGGTTGTGTGTGTTTTTGGCTTTTCGGTGTGTTTTCTGACTTCTCGGGTTATTGCAGGAGCTCAGCCGGCATTGATCGCTTGGCTGGCTGTATCTGAAAGATTATCCCACATAATGTCTGCTCTGTCTAACAGCCCTAAATTCTGAAGAACTATTGAAATGTTAACCGTCGTATCTGCATAGGCGAAATTATCTTCCAGCAAACGGTCAAGATTAATAAGCGACGATGCAAACTTTATCCTGTCGCAATAAAGCAAGGCCGTTTTATAGTGCAGTTCCAGCGTATCCTTATCCAAACACTCAGAGCCGGTTAGTTGCTCCATCGCATCCTGTTTCCGGTCTGTTTCAAACAGACATACCGCCAGTTTGCTCCTGGCTCTGGTGTAAGTTGGGTTTATCTCTAAAACAGTTCGAAATGACTTAAGGCCTTCACTTATCCTTCCTACGCTCATCATCAGGACGCCCAACCGATAGTGTAAATCCGGATTTTGCGGCCGAGAAGCGATTTGCTGCCGATGTGCGCCAATCACAGCTTCAATTAGGTCGGCTGAATCGTTCTCATTGGAGAAAGGCAAATTCCCACTAAGGCCTATCTTGAATTGCAAAGTAGCCGTCTGGGCGAACAATAATGAACTGTTAGCGTCAATTGCCGCCGCCAGCGATAATGTCGCCAGAGCGTACGAGACGCTGCCGGCTGATTTTTGGGCGATAGCAAGCCCGGTATAAGCATCAACTATTTTGTCGTTTATCTCGACCGCTCTGTTGAACTGCTGTGCGGCCGGCCGGTCGGCATGCATCTGCAAATATTGTGTTCCAAGTTTTATAGTTGCCTCCAAAAAATCCGGACAAATACGAAGCGCTTCCTGGTATTGCGAAACGGCCTCAGTGGTGGCGCCCAACATACTAAGGACATCCGCCTGCTTGACAATCAAATCCACTCTCTCGGGCTGCTCAGCCAATAAATCATCAAGCTGCTCGGATGCCTCGCGAAGCAGTCCATCTCTAATGAGCTGATCTATATCGCCATTTTCGGCGTGAAAATTGTCCGGATGTATCAAAATTGCGGTGTTAAATGTTTCAATAGCTTTAGTATATCCGGCACTGGCAATATACAAATGCCCAAGTGTTACAAGCGTTGATATATCATCGGGATATTCGCTTTTCAACAGCTCATATTCCTGTATGGTCTTTTCCAGTTGACCATTTTTAAAATAAATGGCAGCCAATCGCTGCCTGGGAAGCTGCAAATAATTTTTAAACTTCAGACAATCCTGATAGAACTCAACAGCTTGAGACTCTTTGCCGAGCCGCTCGAAACAATAGCCCAGGGCATAAAGCGCCATCGTATTATTCGGCTGCCGCAGATACACTGAATTTAGTTCTTCAATGGCGCCGTGCGGTTGGTTTTTATGCAGGCAGATTGCCGCCGCCGCTAATCGTCCTCGTGTGCAGGAAGGATTTTCAAAAAGATAGAGTCTTATCTGCTCGCCGGCTGCCTCGGTTTTTCTCTCGTTTATCAGCTTAACGAGTTTATTCAACTGCCGATATTGCTCGGCTCCACTGCCGTTTGGGGGAGGTTTAACTTCATTCAGCCAATGCGCAATCAGCTCGGCCGTATCGACCGTCATCGCCCTGCCGAGAATTTCTAACAATCTGCTCATAAGTTCGTTGCCCGTGATTCGTATCGTATTGGGTATAGTAATGTCATTCCTGCGAAAGCAGGAATCTAACGGCAATCTATTCGCTATACGCTATCCGCTAAACGCTGTTAAAAGGTATCGACAATATGAACCGGCCTGTTAATTGCTGTTTTTGCAAATAGTTATCCGGGTTTTTACTTTGTCTTTTCGTTGTGGCGATTGTGTGTGATGTAGGGATTGTTGCGATTCTAAAGGCTGGTTTCCGGGTTTTACTGTCCCCCTGCCGTCGCTTTTTTATTTTTTTGTGTCGCAAATGCAACTGATTCCGCACTATATAGTGAGGATTCGAATTCTTTATAGATTTTTTGAGGTGTTGATGTCCCAGACGAACAAATACTACATTGAGCGTTGTCTGGACGGCCATTCGGATGATTTTCGCTACCTTGTACGGCGTTATCAGACCGTTTTGCTGGCGCAGCTTACCGGACGGTTGGGCAGCAAAGATAAGGCCGATGAGGCCGCCCAGGAGAGCTTTGTGCGGGCCTACTTTAGTCTGGAGAAACTGAAAAAGCCGGATTCGTTTTTCCCCTGGCTGTTAGGTATCGCCAAGCGCGTGGCAAAAGAACACCAGAGAAACGAGCAACGTCGCCGGCGAGAGATTGTCCGCTCGTTCTCCGAGAAAGTCCCCGGGCCGGAGCTTTCGCAGGATTACGCTCTCGAACGAGCAATTGCCGAGCTGCCTGATTCTTATCGGAAACTGATTTTACTTCGATACTATGGCGGCTACTCTTGCAGCCAGGTTGCCGAGCAGCTTGATATACCGCTGGGCACGGTTACAAAAAAACTGTCGCGGGCCTATGCTGTGCTGC
>CAJVYK010000043.1 GCA_913009865.1 uncultured bacterium | reverse complement strand
TTTCCCTACACGACGCTCTTCCGATCTGGCAGGGCGGCAGGGTCCGGGATTTTGAATTGAATACCGTCTGTGCAGCCGGCACCGGCTCTTTTCTTGACCAGCAGGCGCAGCGGCTGGGCATAGACATCGAAAACGAGTTCGGCCAAATGGCTTTGGAGAGTAAGACTGTACCGCGAATGGCTGGGCGATGTTCGGTCTTTGCAAAAAGCGATATGATTCACCTTCAGCAGCAGGCAACACCGACCTGCGATATCATTGCCGGATTGTCTCTGGCATTAGCCAGAAACTTAAAAAGCAACTTGGGTTGCGGCAGAGAGTTTATTAAGCCGATTATATTCACGGGCGGCGTGGCGGCCAATATCGGCGTGGTCAGGGCACTGGAGCAGGTCTTTGAATTGGCACAAGGTGAGCTTATCGTTCCGGATAAACATTTTTTTACCGGCGCTATCGGTGCGGTACTGGTTGCTAAAAACAAGGCCGGCCACAGGAGCAATGGCAAAATCGACCTTGGAAAGATTGACGGTTATCTGACTCAGCGGGGCTCTGCCTTGAAAGATGCTCCTCGCCGGGTGGCTTTGAGTAAGCCGAGTTTACCGCCGCCTGAAAGTGTTGTTTACGAGCATTTGCTTGCAAGCGCAGCCGAGCCGATAAGTGCCTATCTTGGTGTAGATGTCGGCTCGATAAGCACAAACGTAGTGGTTGTTGACGAGCAAAAGCGTATTCTTTCCAAGGCGTATTTAATGACAGCCGGCCAGCCCCTGGAGGCCGTGCGCCGCGGCCTGGATATAGTTGGTGAGAAAGTGGCCGGGAAGGTAAAGATTTTAGGCGCCGCAACCACTGGTTCAGGCAGATACCTCACAGGCGATTTTTTAGGCGCCGATGTAGTTATAAACGAAATCACCGCTCAGGCGGCAGGGGCGGCAATAGTTAATCCGAAGGTCGATACGATATTCGAGATTGGCGGCCAGGACAGCAAATACATATCGCTGGAGAACGGCGTAGTCGTGGACTTTGAAATGAACCACGCCTGTGCAGCCGGCACCGGCTCATTTTTAGAAGAGCAGGCACAGCGGCTTGGCATAAACATTAACAAGGAATTTGCAGAGTTGGCCTTTAAGAGCAACGCCCCTATAAAGCTTGGTGAACGGTGCACGGTATTTATGGAGTCCGACCTGCTGAGCTATCAGCAGCAGGGAGCGCAAACAAGCGATTTGGTATCCGGCTTGAGCTATTCGATTGTTGCCAATTATCTTAATCGCGTGGTTGGCCGGCGCAAAATCGGGGACAATATCTGTTTTCAGGGCGGCACGGCTTTTAACAAGGCGGTATGGTCGGCCTTTGAGAAGGTAACCGGCAAGCAGATTTGCGTCCCGGACCATCACGAGGTGACAGGCGCATTGGGGGCGGCGGCTATTGCAGCCGAGTATATGAAAAACAAAGCTGCCGGCCGCAGCCGGGCTGTCGAAAGTAAATTCAGAGGTTTTGAGAATCTTGTCCTTGTTGAATACAGTGTCGAATCTTTTGCCTGCGAGCACTGTCCGAACCACTGTGAAATTAAGAAGGTACAGTTACCGAAATCCGATCCTCTGTACTACGGCTCGCGATGCGACAGGTACAATCTAAAGAAAAAGGAAGATGGAAAAGGTAAAAAGGCAGAAGATGTTGACGCATTTGAATATCGCCGGCGGATGCTGCTGGAATATGCCGGGCTAACTGAAACGTCACTCAAACGAGTCACGAGTCACGAGTCACGAGTCACGAAAATAGGTATTCCTATGGCCTTAATTAATTTTCAGCTTCTGCCGTTATTTTCTCGATTCTTCAAGGCCCTTGGGTTTGAAGTCGTCCTTTCAGGCCGGACAAACAAGCGAATAATCCGTATGGGAATGGAATCTGTCACCGCCCAGCCTTGTTTTCCGGTAAAGGCTGCATACGGCCATGTCGCTGAGTTGATAGAGAAGGGGGTTGACTATATCTTTTTGCCGAGCATCGTTTCGATGACAGCCAGTTTCCCACAGAACGAGCGCAATCAGTTGTGTCCCTATGTTCAGTCGTTTGCCTACCAGGTCAAAACAGCTTTCGCCGACAAACTTGGCCAGACAGGAATCCTTACCGTTCCGATTCGCCTGGGCGAGGGTCAGAAGCTATTGACAAAGACTTTCTCCGCCCTGGGCAAAAAATTAGGTGTCAGCGCTTCCGCTGTTCGTTCTGGTCTTAAGGCGGCTTTTTCTGCTCAGGCGGGTTTTGAGCGAGCTATGAAAGAAAAGGGTGCTGAGATTCTTGGCAGAACGGGGTCTGGAGAAAAGCTGTTCGTACTGGTTTCCCGCCCATATAACGGTTGTGATGATGGCTTGAATTTACAGTTGCCCAGAAAGCTTGCCGAGCTTGGCGTTAAGACTATCCCGATGGATATGCTTGACCTTGGCCGGGCACAGCTTGGTGACGAGTCGCTGCACCGCCAGGTTTACTGGACGTACGGCCAGAAGATTTTAAGGGCTGCTGAAGTAATTAAAAGCGACCCCCGTCTTTTTGCAATATATCTTTCGAACTTCAGTTGTGGTCCTGATTCATTCCTCCTGACATTTTTCAAGGACATAATGGCCAAAAAACCCTGCCTGCAGTTGGAGCTTGACGAGCATTCCGCTGATGCCGGCCTGATTACCCGTCTTGAGGCGTTTCTTGAGAGTTTGAAGCATTATCGCCCGGCACGAGGGATTGATGCCGGAGAAAGGCAGACTACCAGCCCACCGGCGAAAGTTATCAGCCGCAAACGAACATTGTATATTCCGTATATGGGTGATTGTTCTTACGGTTTGGCTGCATGCTTTAGGGCCTATGGTCAGCCGTCTGAGGTTATGCCGATAGCTGATAGTAAAGCTCTTATGCGTGGCAGACGATTCACTACCGGCAAAGAGTGCCTGCCCTGTGCCATTACCACCGGCGATATGCTCAGTATAATGAGTGCCGAAGGAGTTGACCCTGACAGGGTGGCTTTCTTTATGCCCGGCGGTGCCGGTCCCTGCAGGTTTGGTATGTATAATTGCCTGCACAGGTTGGTCTTAAGCTATGCTGGTGCTGCAGATGTACCTATCATTTCGCCCAATCAGGACGGCAGTTTCTATCACGAGTTTGCCGAAAGCATCGAGGGTTCCGGTGCTGGTGATTTTATGAAGAAAATGTGGATTGCTGTTGTTGGCGTAGATTTACTGCAGAAGTTAATCCTGCGGTTGCGTCCTTTTGCCGAGGACGCTCATAAAGCTCAGCAGGTTTACCTGCAGTCGCTCGATCGCTGGTGCCGGGCTGTCGAGAATCGTGAGAGTCTGTCCTTTATGCGGCGGCTTTGCGACTCTATTGCCAGTGAATTTGCAGCGGTGCAATTGAACCATGAGGTTCAAAAGCCGAGGATTGGAATAGTGGGCGAAATTTACGTTCGCAGCCATCCGTTCGCCAACGGGAACATAATCGCTCAACTTGAAGAACTCGGAGCCGCCTGCGATTTGGCATCGTTGGCAGAGTGGATTTACTATACCAATTTTACACGAAGCTGCAGGACCAGGCGCATGGGTTGGCTGCGCAGTTTCTTTTCCAACAGTATTCAGGACTATTTGCAGAAGAGGATCGAAAGGACGCTTGCCGGGCCTCTCGAAAGGAGATTCGGAAGATTGGCTGAAGGGCCGATAGAGCATGTAATCGAGTTGGGCAGTCCCTATGTTCACCCTTCGTTTGAAGGCGAAGCGGTACTAAGTGTCGGCAAAATGGTCGAGTATTATAAAAACGGTTTTGGCGGTGTGGTAAATGTAATGCCGTTTGGCTGTATGCCTTCGACCGTTGTCAGCAGTCAGAGTATGCGTATAAGTACCGAGTGTGGTGATATGCCGATTTTGAATTTAAGTTTTGACGGCCAGGATGACCCGACTTTGCCTACCCGTCTTGAGGCCTTCGTCGAGCAGGTCGCATCCAGACAGGATGCCAACTTGAGCGTCTCGCAGCTTACAGGGACATAATAAAGACGTTTAATGCCTTTCTATGTCATTCTGAGCAAAGCGAAGGATATCAATAATTGTACGGTTTTTTGCCGTGCTTTATCCGGCTTTTCGTTTGCATCCGGCGCAGCGTATCAGTCAGTACCTCCGCCAGTGTCCTGTCGCTCATATTCTTTACCTGCTCGGCCGGTATAGCTTTGCCGTAGCAGATGGTAATTTCACTTCCGGGTGAAAATATCTTTTTATGTCTGGGCCAACACTCGAAGGCCCCGTCAATCACTACCGGCACAACCGCCGCCTCCCCCCGCCTGCATAACAGGCCGAAGCCGGGCTTGAAGGGCGCAATTTTCCCGTCACTTGTGCGTGTAGCTTCCGGGAAGAGACAAACGCCGTTGCCTTCTTTAAGTTTGCCGATAATCTTTTTCATCGCCGACAAATCCGCTTCGCCCCTCTTAACCGGTATTGTATTTACCGAAGAAATCAACCAGCCGAAAAACCTATTGGCAAAAAGTGTATCACGAGCGAGAAAATACATGGGCATCTTCAAATAAACTCCGCAAAACAGGGGGTCGAGAAAGCTCTGATGGTTACTGACTAATACAAAAGCGCCTTTATCAGGGACATTTTCCCTGCCGTAAACACGCATCCGAAAAAACACTCTGCAGAAAATTTTACAGCACCACCGTGCAAACCGGAACCATCTCATTTTCGGTTTTTTACTTTTTACCGCAGAGTCCGCGGAGTTTTTAACATTGTCATTCCTGCGAAAGCAGGAACCTATTTCTTTCTCTGCGCTCTTTGCGTTCTCTCCGTAAGGAGTCCTTAGGACTGCGGTTGATTTTCTCTTTTTTTCTTCTACGCAGCACAAAAGTTTTTCAACGACCTGTTCTATAGTTAAATCGGTGGTATCAACGACAATGGCATCGTCAGCCGGCCTCAACGGCCCAACTGCTCTGCTTTCATCGCTTTTATCCCTTTCTTCAATGGCCCTTTGTATTTGCTCCATGCTCTCGCTACTGCCTTTAGATTGCAGTTCAGCTTTTCTTCTCTTTGCCCTTTCGGTAATATCGGCATCCAGAAAAAATTTGATATCAGCGTTAGGAAACGCTGCCGTTCCCTGGTCTCTTCCCTCGGTGACTATTTTTTCCTCGTTTGCTGCGAATTGTCTCTGCATTTGGACTAATTTTTCTCGTATTTTCGCCGCCGAGGCGATATGCCGGGCATTAGCGGTAACTTCCTGCCTGCGTATCTGCTCGGTAACATCAACGCCGTCGATTGAGACCGTCATTTTGCCTTCTTTGGCTGCAAATTGGAATTTTTTTGTCTCTAAAATGCCAAGCAGTTTTTCTTCATCGCTCATATCGACGCCTGCCTGCATTGCCGCCAGCGTAACAGCCCGATACATTGCACCGGTATCAAGAAAGCTGGCGCCGAGTCTTTCAGCTAACATCCGGGCAATGGTACTCTTACCGCTGGCCGCAGGACCGTCAATTGTAATAACCAGATTCGCCATTGATTTTTGTTTAGAAACTGACCTGCTTCATAGATTCCGGTTTTGCCGTCCTGTCAACCTTAACAACAATAATACTCGTATCATCAGCCTGCTTGGCAAGTCCCACAAACCGTCTTCTGTACCCGAGGATATTTTCAACCATTTGTTTTGCTGAGTCGGCGGTAAATTTTTTTGCAGTTTTCAACATTTTCTCTCTTCCCCATAGTTGGCCGTCAAAGTTAGCTGCGTCAATCAGCCCATCGGTATAGAACAGCAGGCAGTCATCCTCTTTTAATCTCAGGGTTTCAATCTCATATTCAACCTGTGTCTCGACTCCAAGTACAAGTCCGCCCTTTTTCAAATCCGTAATCGCCTGCTCTCTTATCAGCACTGTCGGCTCATGCCCGCAATTGCAATAGGTTATAGTCTGTTCTTTGGTGTCAATGACCGCGTAAAACAGCGTGACAAACTCCCCATCCCTGCATTCACTGCACGCCATTTTATTGAGTTTATTGATAATCTCTGCGATTGTTTCTTTGCCGTATTCAGTATCAGCATAGGCCCGCACAGCCCCCCTGAACAAGCTCATCATAATTGCAGCTGGAATTCCTTTACCTATCACATCGGCAATTGCCACGGCAATGCAACTGTCACTTATTTGAAGAAAATCGTAAAAATCACCGCCGACATCGAAACAGGGTATGTAAGTAGCCGCCATATCCAGGCCTGGTATCAGCGGAGCTTTTTTTGGAATCATCCTTCGCTGAATAATTCCTGCCAGCCGCATCTGCTCAGCCATGCGTGCCCCTTCGATTGCCTTTGCATAGAGTTTAGCGTTTGTTATCGCCACCGCACACTGCGAAGCGACAGCTCTTGCAAGGCTGATATCATCTTCATTGAAGCGTCTCGGCCTGGGGCTATACAGTCGAAGCACACCGATAGCTTTTCCCCTGAACTGCATCGCGACGGTAAGCTGGCTGACAAGACCTTCCTTAATCGCTGCTTGCTTATACTTTACTCTCCCATCGACCCGCACATCGTCCAGTACCACCGCCTCGCCTGCAAAAGCGGCTTTAACCACAGTATCGTCTTTCGAGACCACCCCCTTATTGCGGTACTCTTCGCTGAGTCCATAAGTACTTCTCATCTTCAAATCGCCGGCCTCTTCGTCCAGCAGCCGAATCGAGCAGGCCTTAACGCCGGCTATCTTCACCGCCGCCTCAGCGAGCTTATCCAGCACCTCTTGGAGAGAAAAAGCCCCTGCTACAAGCGCGATAAGCTGATAAAGCTGCTCGTCTCTTTCAATTTGTTTCTTTGTCTTTTTCGCCATATTTACTCAAACTGACCGACTTACGGCCCGAAATTGCTATAACTCATTATTTAATAATATGTTCCGTAAAACAAAAAACAATCAAAAAGCCATCCCGATTTCGTCGGGATTCCGCAATTTTGATTTTTAATCTTTGATTTTTGATTTTTCAAACTGGCCATCGGTCAGTTTGAGTATTATAGTTAATAATCGATAATCGATAGTAAATAGTCAATAGTAAATTGGAAAAGACCGCCAAACATATAATTTTTATTGGCCGTGTCCAGGGTATCGGCTTTCGCTTTACTGCTCTGAGCATAGCGAATCGTTGTCAACTGACCGGCCTGGTCCGCAACTTGCCGGACGGCAGCGTTGAGATGCTTGCTCAGGGCTATCCGGATGATATAGACGGTTGTGTTCGGGACATCAAGGAATCTTTCGCCGGCTATATCAGAGAAACCAGGATTGAACAGGTTCCTTTCAACCCCCGATACGAGGATTTTAAAATAACGTTTTAATTAAGGGCAGCTCTAATAATTGCTTTTGAGCGGCAAGATGAATTTTTAGAGGTTCCCTTTGGTTTTCGCAATGGCTTGGTCTAAAACACCGCCAAGGTTGTCCCACTTGTATCTGCCCATTAATCTTACTATTCTGCCGGTATCTTCACCCCACAAACTACCTTTCTCTACACGCTTTGCCAATACTGTCAATCTATCTGCTAAAGCTGTCACACTGCCGTCATAAAAAAACTCTTCTGTTCCTTCTTCTTCATCAAGCCCTATAATTTCGGGATAAGCCAAACGCCTCGGCAAAACAGGATATGCTCCTGCAAGGCCGGCTTCAACGGCACTGATACCAAAAAATTCATGGCTGGCTGTCGAGACAAAAGCGTCCGCCTCTTTTAACGCTTTTTCATATTCAGCCCTGTTTTCCTGATAGCCCCACCGGTCAATATGTTCGGCAAAATACCGCTGTGCCCATTCGAAGACTTCGGGCACTTGGCGAAACTGCTCTCCGATTACACTGACACGAAAGTCAACGCCTCCGTCTTTTAAGGCCTTCAATGCTTCGAAGAAATCTTCCGGGTTCTTATCATGTTCCCACCGAGCCGCCCACAGTATTCGCAAAGGCCCAGTTTTGCGGCCGCTGCGTCTGCTAATCGCATTAACGCCCTGCGGATAAACAAGTGCTTTTCCCCTGATTCGTTCAATTGCATTTATTGGCTGGCAGTCCGGCATTTTGCCAAGAAACACCTTCACTGCCTCGATGAATGTATCTCTGTGAAATGCCGAATTAAACCACACGCTTTTAGCCGCCAGAGCAGTTGTTATGTTCGTCATTGCAAACTGATAGTCTCGTTCGCTTTCGAATCGCACCGGATAGGTGAGTTGGTTCTCATGAAAATACACAACAGCCGGCAGTTTTTGCACCGCCTGCGGTACAAGCCCTATAAACTCTGCCAGATTAAGCATATCCGAGCAGAAGATCAAATCCCATTTTTGTCCTTCGGTGACACATTGGCTGATTTTGTCTGCAAACGTAATCGCCGAATGCCGCATTCGCCATTTCCATTTATACGCAGCTAATTTAAACACCGTCCAGCTGTGCCTGCTTACCGCTGACCAGCCATCTATAAACGCCTTATGGCTTCCACCATAATAGGGCTCAAGTGCCAGAATGTTCATATACCGTTTCTCTTGGATTACAAAGATATGTTTTATTACCCAGCCGCCGGCATAATCGAGCGAATTGCTTCTTCAAGCTCCTCTGCCCTTTGAGACCCGATGAGTAGTCGCTTACCGCTTTTGAACACGAGCTGCACACCTTTATTGCCGCTTATATTATATGCCTTACCTTTTCTGCCGCATCTAATTCCCCAGCCGCCATATTCACGTATAGGTTTATATTGGCGGGCATAGTATTCAGTCAAATCTTCCGCTGTGAATCTCTTGAAATGAATATGAGCTGGGAAAAAACGTATATACAAACCATCCGAGCGAACTTCTGTTTCCAATTTCAATAGCAAAAAGAGGACCGCTATTGCTATCGGCACAAATATTCCAGCAATTGTGAGTAGGATAATTGGTAGGATTTCGGGTGCGCCTTGCTCAGAAGTGGTTTTTGTCAACGAGAAGATGCTAAGCGGCACTGTCAGAGCCATTGACGCAACAATCAGCCAACGAAGCCATAAGCCAAATCTCTGTTCTTCACGGTAGATAAGTTCAGTTTCTTCAGCCATTATTTATCCATTTTACAAACTATCTGCTTTTTTGCTAATTCAGCGAGTTTCATTTTATTGCCCAGCCGCCGCGGATGTTGATTGCTATCCATGCAAACTATCTACTTTTTTCAAATGTGATTCAATAAGGTCTGCCACCACCTCATAAATGGCCTGAAGAACCTCTGGAGACCTGGAAAAGGTCTGGTACTTCTGGCTGATTTGCAGATCAGTTAACTGATGCTGACAGCCAAGCTTGTGTTTCCAAGCGGTTCCAAGCTTTGCGTATATGGGCAGGTTTGAAAGTCAGCTTCTTGCGGCGACTCCAACTAAGTACCTTATCAATTGCCTCCTCAGCAGTAATAGCAGGATTATCCCCCTTAGTGGCAACCCAATGGATAGAAGCCAGAAGCTCCATCCCGTAAGGAGTTTCAAAGCCATCTATCAATTTGCCGACTCTATTAAGCCGGCTATGAGCTTCAGGCTGATTTGATAAAACCTTATCGGCTATTTCAGTGGCATCCGGTAAAAGATAAATTTTAGCGCCTTTGCTACGGTCGCCATAACCACGGATGTAGTGCCCTTCAATCTGCTGAAGGACAAAATTTAAGTTTTCTGCATAAGGGCCATACTTGTGCTTATTATAGTTCAATCGTAACGGCTGCCCAGCAGCTTGTAAAAAATAAGCAAGTTTTTGTATTTCCAACAAGGTTAACCTGTAGCCAGGTATGGCATACTGCTGAAGTAATTTGACAAACAAGGCCCTTGACAGTGTCATTTTTGGTTTCTTTGTTCTAACTGGCATAGTGTCAACTTGCGGAGCACCTTTCGGTTCAAACAAGAATACATCAACTTCTGGTAATTTCCTAAATGTGGATTCTACTATCGGCTGAACCTGTGACCAATTCAGACCACCATAACCACAGCCCAAAGGTGGTATCGCAATGGATGTGATTCCGAGACGGTGGACTTCTTCAACAAGTGATTGTAAACCGGACTGGATATCGGCCAGTTTAGACTTACCACGCCAGTGCTTTTTGGTCGGAAAGTTAATTATGTATTTCGGATTGATCATGCTCCCAGTTTGATAAATAAATACCTTCCCAAGTGTAATCTCTCCTTTTCTACAGGCCTTTTCATAAGCCTTAAAGTTTTCCGGGAATGCTTGTTTAAACTGCAGAGCGATCCCCTTGCCCATGACACCGACACAATTTACGGTGTTTACAAGAGCTTGAGCATCCGTTTTGAGTAGGTTGTCCCGTTTGAGTTCTACCATGATTCGCCTAATCAATAATACCAATTTGAGTGAACACTTACAACTGGTTTATGTCCCGAGTTCTCAAAAACCATCTGCACACGTGATTGTAAAGATGAGTTTATCACGCCAATTTTAAAAATCAAGGCCCATGGACAAAAATCTTTAACCAGGAATTCAGCCTGCCTGCGGCGTTTGCGGTCCGGATCAACATTAGTATCATACCAATACCGTGCTTTCATAATTTCCCAGTCAACCTGGTCAAGCCTGTCAAGATCGTTGTAAAAATCAGAAAATTCCATCTTTCCATGCCCATCGGTAAAAACATATTCTAATCCAGCCTCACTAACTTTTTGCACATCGGTGACGAGGTGAATTATTGGAGTTTGGCCACCAGTATGACCAGCGACATTATTGTGATACAATGAGCATAACATCGGGGAACGCGGTGCGAAGCTGAATGGAACATAATTATGTAGTACTTCACCCGGACTACAAAGGACGATTTTATTTGCCCTGTAATCTTGGATATTCTGATGAGCTATATTGCGATATTCTTTATTTTCTGTTTGCATTTTATTGTACGAATATAAACCCCCTGTTTGCACAATTGATACAAGGTTATCAATATGCGTAATATGATAGATGTATGTTGGAATGGGGATTTCCATTAAGTACTTGCTACTCCTTCAGACTTTCTGCTTTTAAAAATCGTGATTCAACCAAATCAATTACCGCCTTGTAAATAGCAATCGAACCATAAAAGCATCAGGCCAGCCGGTGTGGGTGTCGATTCTATTTTCTTAGCTCCGTGAGTTTGACTAATTTACCAGTTTCATCTTTGTATTTCCAAAAATTCCAGCCGTTAAGAGTCCCTTTGGTTATTATCGCCTTGCCCGCAGCCGAAGGGCTGGCATATATTTGGCCGTTATATTTGATGCCGCCGTTGGCCAGAACCCATGCTTTATATTCTTTGCCATTATAAGCAGCGTAAACAACCTTGCCCCCCGGAAAAATGCCCCGTAAGGGCCTGTCTTTACTTGTGGCTTTACCTTTAACCTTCCGAGTGGTTTTTCTTTGTGATTTGAAAAGGTCTTCGTATTCCTCTTTGATTTTTCGCTTTACCTGTGCTTTCAATTTAGGCAGAAGATTATTGGTTGTTCTGAGTTTACCTCTTTGGCTGTTTCCTTCCGGATATGCAATCCTAAGCAGTAAAGATTCAAGCTCTTTTATATGGTCAGCTTTTCGTATAACGTACAAACTAAAGTGCGTCCATTTGCCTTGGTGACGATCTTTCAGATGATAATTGATTCTGTTTTTAAGATTGCTTGCAAGGCCAACATAATAAAGCTTATTCCTGCGATAAAGAGCATAAAGCCCTTGATGACCCTTGATCATATCTGTAATCTCTTTTTTATATTTGTCAAATATTTGGGCACTGACTTTCTCCAAATATCCAGAAATGATTAGCCGGGCGGTTCGTTTTGCTTTTTTCTTTTTTGCCATAAAGATCTCCCTTGCTTTTATTTTATTGGCCAGCCGTTGTGGGTATTATAGGTTTTGTCATTTTTGCGGAAGCAGGAATCCACAACGAGATACGCTTCACTCCGCAGGACGCCTAACGGCGGAGATACGAGCGACGAATATTGCTCCCAGTTGATGCGTAGATTATAGTCTTTTGTTCTAAAAACACAAGTTTTATAGTTCACAGTTCGTTGTTCATTGTTCATTGTTCATAGACAGTGTGAATCGGCGTTACCTGTCCTGAGCAAATTTATGCTGAGTCTGTCGAAGTAGTCGAAGGATCGCAATTTCTTTCAAACGAGTCACAGGGTACGAGTCACCGCCGTTAGGCGTCCTGCGGAGAACCACGAACTTCCCCAATTCATTTTCCCCACCGAATCTTCGATGAGCGATAACCAATTAAACGCCTCTATTATTAGTCGGCTTCACAAATGGGTTATTGCAGATAACCCTGTGGCCGAAAGCAAGTCTCTGTGGCAAAGGCTTGTCTTGATAACAGAGCTTGCCAAGGCCGCAAAGCTGGCTAAAAACCATCCCTGCCAATCCAGTTATCCCGTCTAAAAAATTAGTGTCGATTCGTGTAAACCTGTGCCTTAGGTATTCGTGGCTAAACTTTCTTTGTTTTTTTTAGACACTGATTTACACTGCTTTTTTTTCACTAATTTTATTCGTGTCGATTTGTGTACCTGTGGCAGAGCTTAACCTGTGCCTTAGGTATTCGTGGCTAATTCTGGTCTTTTTTGTGCCTGATTATTTTTTTACCTTTTTACTTTTTAATCTGTGTAAATCCTATGAACCGGAGCCTTTCAAGTACTATTTATGCTTACGTCCATAATTTTTTCCCTTCTTTTTTAACATAGTATTTTGCCCGCAGGCCCCTTCGCCCAGAACCAGGGGCCGAGGAGCAAAATACGGCGGGATTTCATTGCAGGCTGGCAACCCAAACTCCTATTCGTGCTCACTATCACGCGACACATCAAACTTAATACGGCTGAAAGCTCCTATTCTCCGCGACGTGATCTCCGCCCCAGCGGACCCACATTACACATGACCAGGATCCTTTCGATTATCCCGCCAACCTTCGATATCCCTAAGCTGCCTGTCTTATTACATCATTAACCAATTCCTCATTAAACA
>CAJVYK010000042.1 GCA_913009865.1 uncultured bacterium | reverse complement strand
GTCCCATTCGGCGGTCATAGCATACGGGTCGTTGCGGTCCCACGGCGGCGGGCTGAAATCATCCGCCCCAGCCACGCCGGCTCCCAGTAAGACCGCTGCCATTGCGAAAATTATTACTTTTCTCATTGTCTAACTCCTTTTATTCCTTGTTCATTCGTTCCTGTTTTATTTGCGATGACGCAGCAGCAGTCCGCCGAGGCCAAGCAGCAAAAGTGTGGTTGGCTCAGGAATCGTTGCAATCCAACCTTCACTGAATCCATCAGGGTTGGTTCCCCGACCAACAATCGTCAGGCCGTTGGCAGATATGTTACGTGCCCCACGTAATGCAGGTCTAGACCGCAGTTGTTTTCCAGCAGATATTTGAGATTCTGCATACCGTTGGCGGTATCCCAGATAAACGCCTCGCTGCCCGAGGCCGAGTCGCTGCCTCCCACCACGACCGAGCCGTCGGTCGAGACGCCCATCGCCTTGCTCTGAAAGCCGCCGCCCGGCAGGTAGCCCAGGCCGGTCATTACGCCATTCTCCCAGCGGAATGCTTCACCGATACCCGAGGCCGAGTAGCTGCCTCCCACCACGACCGAGCCGTCGGCCGAGACGCCCCACGCGTCGCTGCCGAAGACGCCGCCGGGCAGGTCGCCCAGGCCGGCCATCGCACCATTCTCCCAGCGGAACGCCTCCTGTCCCGAGGCCGAGTAGCTGAGTCCCACCACAACCGAACCGTCGGCCGAGACGCCCACCGCATTACTCCAGAAGCCGCCGCCGGGCAGGTCGCCCAGACCCTGGAAACTGACAGTGTTTGCCTGTGAAAGACAAACGAAGCTTACAAAAACAAGTAACACCAGACTAATCTTAAAACCATCGATTCCATTCATTATCATTTTTCGCCCCTTTCTCGATTATTTCCACAAAAACCGATTATCGAATCGCTATTTATTATACCATTTTTATAGGTCAAATACCAACTAAAGGTGTCGTTAATTCTAATGATACTGGCTCTGACGATACCGGCGGCCCTTCCAGATTTGCCGGCGGCAAATCATTATAATCGGCCGGCCAGTAAACCAGCCCCCAGGCCGGGCAGCTATCCTTCGCCGAGGACTTTGTTCGTGGTCCGCGACTCATAGACTACGAACTATGAACCCATAACTACAAACTTCTGAGATTGGCGTTTTAGGTATGCGCAAAAACAAAGGATTTGCTACATTATGCCCCACTGAGGCCCGGCAAGACCCGCTCGGAACACTTCAGCAGCGCCCGTTTTGCCATCATTGATGACAGAAAACGGACACCGACTTATAAGCGTCTCTGAGAAAACCAAAAATACCCTTCCAGAAAAGCCGGCCACCTGCACCCCAATTACAGCAGTTTTGCCGCTTCGCTGTCAACCAGCCACGTAACCTTATCAAGAATAGGCCAGAGAATATGAATAGGATACCGCACCTCATCCGGCTCACTGGTCAAAACCTCTTTCAAAATACCCGCCTTTTCTTTACCTGAAACCAATACAGCCAGATGAGCCGCAGCACATAAAACCGGATGCGTCAGGGTTATCCTGTTAAGCTTACCATCCAGGACATAAACAACACACGCCAAATTATCCCTATCAAGAGACGCATAGCTATTGGGAAACAGCGAACCGGTATGTCCATCAGCACCCATACCGAGCACAATCAAATCAAATTCGGGAATTTGCTTTTCTTTTAAGCTGAAAACCCTCCGAATGGTTTCCTCATAACAGCGAGCTGCAACTTTGAAGTCGCTGTGCTCAGTCGTAATTCGATGAATGTTCTCTTCAGGTATAGCAACTTCAGACAGGAAAGTATCGACAGCCAGTTTGTAATTACTCCATTGTGAATCCGGCCGAACTATTCGCTCGTCAACCCAGAATAGCTGTATTTTATCCCACCGTAGTGCTTTTGCATCCGGCACTTCACCGAGCAGTTCAAAAAAGCGTCTTGGTGTATGCCCCCCGGATATTGCTACGTAAAAAGTGTTTTTCGCTTTTATTGCCTTTTGGGCGTCAGCGATAAATTGCGCAACGCTTCGGTGTGCAAGACTTTCAGGGTCGGAAACTATTTCAACATTCGGTTTATAATTTGTGGAAGTTTCCATACTTTTACCCCTTTTCGTTGCACAAATGACCACCAAAATCATTATCTGTCTTTAGAGGTGGTTTAGCCAGAAAATTTTCTAAAAACGGAAAAAAATTTGTACACTCAAAAACCGGATTTGTTAACTCTCAGCTTCAAAAGAACTTACGCCGTTAATGTTTAGCCGGCGTTTTACACAGACTCTGTCGTTGCCAGCGTTGCAAAGCAATGCTACTTACTGAATACTGTTCACTAACCCTTATTACTTCAGGTAACATCTTCAATTTCCCACATAAACGCCTTTAGCCCTTCGGTACCAAGTTTCTCTCGCATCCGGCGGACGTTGGCCATTACTTCTTCGGCCTTGGCCTGCTCAGTAACAACAAAGGTGCCGTAGTTTATTCCCGGCCAAACATCCGTATTCAAATGCGGCTCACTTATTTTGCCCTTGCCTAAAGTATTCGTGAATTTGGTGTAGCAGTTAATCCCGATAGACTCCAGAGTTTCGTTCACGTCACTGTCTATCGCCGCATTGTGTACAATCAAAACAGCTTTCATAATTTATCCTCTTTGCAGAGTATATAGAGTTTAGCTCTCTTTTTTCTATCTGCTACCCTTATGGTTTTCAAACACACTGTAAAGTGTCGGCATCAAAACCAGTGTAACGACCGTCCCGACAAGCAGCCCGCCAATTACTGTTATGGCGAACGGCACCCAAATTTCAGACCCCTCACCTCTTGACAGGGCAAGGGGCGTCATCGCCAGCACCGTAGTACAGGTAGTGCAAACAACCGGCCTTAATCTGCTGCGTCCTCCCTTGATGATTGCCGAATAAACATCAAGCCCACGTCTGCGGAGTATGCCTATGAAACTTATAAGAACAATTCCGTCGTTAACAACAATGCCGATAAGCATAATCAGCGCTATAAAGCTGATAACGCTCATTGCCTGGCCGGTCAAAGCTAATGCGATGATTACACCAACAATTCCAAAGGGAATCGAAAGAAATATGATAAATGGGTCACGGAACGACTCAAACTGCGAAGCCATCACCATATACACCAATACCATTCCCAAACCCACAGCCACAATCAGCAGTTTGAATGCCTCTTTCTTCTCCTTTTCCGCACCGGTGAATTTATAACTAAAACCCGGCGGTACAGGAATCTTATCAATGGCTTCTCTGACATCCTTTGCCACTGTTCCGAGGTCTCTGCCGCTGATTTCAGCGGAAACCGTAATATAGCGGGCCTGGTCTTTTCGTTCGATTTTGGTCGGTCCCACGCCACGCTCGATTTTAGCAATATTGGCCAGGCCGACCTGCCCTCCGCCCGGCATACTGATAAACACATCCCGCAAATCTTCGGTTCTGTCACGGTCCTGGGCCCGCAGCCGAACTTCAACGTCATATTCATCTCCACCCTCGCGGTATTTTGTTGCGGTACTGCCGGCAAAAAATGTCTCTATCGTTTTGCCGATGGCCTCGACACTAAGTCCCAGTTTCGATGCCTTCTCGCGGTTAATAATAACTTTAAGTTCCGGCTTTTCTTCTTTCCGACTGATTTCGATATCCCTTACGCCCTCGACCCCTGCCATCGCCGATTTAACGGACTCGGCGTATGCCCTCGCCTCATCCATATTATGGCCGTAAAGTTCGACAGCGAGTTTCCCGCCGCCGCCGAAAATCATTTCCTGCAGTGGGTCCTCTGCACTGAAGCGGATGGCCGTTCCCGGTATCTTGTCCGTAATTTTGCGAAGCCGTTCTATTATATCACCTGGCGAGGCGTCTCGTTGCTTCTTGGATTTCAAGCTGACAAATAGAAAACCTTTATAACTTTCTTCTTCTGTAGCGAACTGTACATCTTCGGTAGAGCCGTAAACACCCCAGCGGATGAAGCTGTCTTTTCTCTCAGGGACATTATTTTCCACTATTTTTTGCAATTGTTCTGCAACCACACCCGTCCGTTCATACCGTGTGCCGATTGGCAGCTCATAGTGTGCTGTTACTCGATTCTGGTCCTGTTCGGGGAAAAATTCTGTTCCGACAAACTTGACAAGCCCGATACTCCAGACAAATAAAACCGCACAGGAAACCAAAACCGTCTTGCGATTCCTTATCGCCCATTTCAGAAATTTAATGTATAAATCTTCTGTCCATGTCAAAAATTTCTCGCCCCAATTGTAGAAAAAATCCAATACCGACTTTTTCGGGTGCACACCAGGGGTTTTTAAAAATCTTGAACACAGCATAGGCACAAGCATAAGGGCGGTGAACAGAGAGGCCACCAAAGCCATCGTAACAATAGCTGCAAACTGTCCGAATATAATAGCTGTTATTCCACCGACAAATATAATGGGTGCAAAGATGGAAATTGTCGTTAGTGTCGAGGCGATAACGGCCACGCCCACTTCATTTGCGCCGAAGATAGCCCCTTCTTTTGGTCTTTGGCCTTTCTGGCGATGCCGGTGAATGTTATCGACAACAATGATAGCATTATCAACTACAAGACCAACGGCAACAGCCAAACTGGCAAGTGTATCGGTGTTAATCGTATAGTCAGCCAACCACATCAATAAAAACGTAATTATAAGTGACGTTGGGATGGCAAGGGCAACTATAATACTGGCTCGAAGGTCTCTGAGGAAAAACAGAATCACTATAAAAACAAAAAAGCCGGCCCAGAAAACCGTATTACGCAGATTAGAGACGGACGCCAGAATAAACTCGGAACTGTCTAAGACAATTTTGGGCTTAACATCGGGCGGTAAATTCTTCTTTATTTCATCAAGTTTAGCTGCGACTCTTTTTGCCACTTCCACCGTATTTTCGCCGCTCTGCTTTTGAACAAATACCGCCATCCCCTTTCGACCATTGACCCGCACATCATACGTCCGCTCCTTGAAAAAATCTCTTACATCGGCAACATCTTTTAACTTTATGGCTATACCATTACGCTGGGCAATGACAACTTCAGCAACCTCCTCAGGGCTTGAAAATTCTTCAGGAGTCCGCAGCAGATAATCCTTGTAGCCGGTCTTCAAATTGCCCCCCGGTGTACTGATGTTCGCAGCGGCGAGAGCTGATTTTACCTGTGCAACTGATAAATTCAAAGCTGTGAGTCTGTCACGGTCGATATCAACCCGGATTTGCCGCACCAAACCGCCTCTCGGCGTCGCCGCAGCAACGCCTTTAACTCGCTTGAGCGGGTCAATTATTTCATCATCAACTATTTTCTGCAAATCAGGGTAACTGTCCTCGGCTGTAATCGCAATAATTGCGATTGGCGCCATCGCAATATCGAACTTAAAAATGACCGGCTCCTCTGCCTCTTCAGGCAATCGCATTTTAGCCAGGTCAACTTTTTCACGCACGTCGTTGATTATTTCATCTATTTTCTCGCCCCAGTTAAATTTCAACGTTACCGCCGACATCCCCTCTTTGGACACTGAAATTACCTCATCAACGCCGGAAATGGTACTGAGACTATCCTCTATCGGCTTGGTTATCAGCGTTTCCACCTCTTCGGGCCCTGCACCCTCGTAAGCGGTCAAAACGCTCACCGCCGGTATCTCCAAATCCGGCAGCAGGTCCAACCCCAAAAGTGACATCGACACCAACCCTAAAACTACCATTGCAATAAATATCATTACAGTGGTTACGGGCCTATTTACGGAAATTTGCGCAAGCTTCATTATTCTTAATTCTTAATTCTTAATTCTCAATTTTTACTCCGCACAATCTCTACGGCCATTCTGTCAGCCAGATAATTCATTCCATTAACCACAAGCTTCTGCCCCTCTCTCAAGCCCTCGGTTATTTCTATCCTTTCAGCCTGTGTTATTCCCAATTTCACAAAACGCTTATGAGCGACATTCTTTTCGACAACATATACATAGGGCTTATCATTTATTCTGCCGCCAAGAATAACATCACGTCCGACAACCACCACATCGTCTTTGCGCTTTGTGATTAAAGTTACCCTTGCGAACATCCCTGGTTTCAGCAGTAACTCATCGTTGTCCAGACGTATCTCAACTTGTATTGTGTGCGTCTGGGTATCGAGAGCCGGATGGATTGAATATACCTTCGCATCAAATACCTTTTCAGCAAATGCATCGACCTTGATTTTCGCAGGCGTCCCAACGTTAATTTGCTCGCTGTACTTTTCCGCAACGGCAACAATGATTTTAACCGTCCTAATATCAGCCACCGTAACGATGCCGTCCCCTGCTCTAATCAGATTGCCCTGGTCAATATGTTTGGCTGTAATTATTCCGTCAATTGGAGAGCAAATCATCGATTCGCTCAAATTTATTTCAGCAAGTTCCATATTAGCCATGGCTAAAGCCAATCGAGCTTCCGCCAATTTAGCAGCGGTTACGGCTTTATCTTTACTTTGCTCCGTAGCTGAGCCGGCTTTATATAGGCCGATGATGCGTTTTTGCTCTCGCTGTGCATCGGCAAGCTCTACTTCCCCGGCTTTCACATTTGCTTTGGCCGCCTCCAGTTGAGCTAAATAAACAGCCCTGTCGATAACTGCAAGCTGCTGGCCCTTTTTGACCGCCAGGCCCTCTTCAACAGCGGCTAAATCACCATCATCCAGAACGGTTTGCAAAGATTCTATTCTTCCCGGCACCTCGGATTTTACATCGACAACGGCGTTTGCTTTTATCCAGCCGGTCAATTCCATCGTCTCTTCTATCGAGTCGGTACTAACGAGTTCAACCTCAACAGGGACTGTTTTTTCTTCATCTGAACTTTTAGTGGATTTGTGAGCATACCCCGACCAGAAGGTAACAAACACCAATACAAACGCCGTCACCCAGTATATAATCCTTCTACTTATTTTCATTTCGCCCGCCTCTGCTTTCGCTCTTCATCATTCGATATTCTTTACGGTCATTCCCGTTTCTTTTGTCATTGCGAGTCCCGATAAATCGGGACGAAGCAATCTCAAAATAATCAATAGTCAATAATCATTTACTAAGGGTTCCCATCGCTTTCTGCAAATCCAGCTTCGCAATTATATGTGAATAAATGGCTTGGTAATAAAACGCTCTTGCCTTTGTCAAAGCGGCCTGGGCGTCTATCATTTCAACCTGTGTATTTGTTCCCTCTTTGAAGCCTGCTTCGGCCAGCCGCAGTCCTTCCTCCGCCCTGACAAGGTTTAACCGCTGCGACTGGACAAATTCCTCAGCATCGGCGATACTTAATTGTGCCTTGGTCAATTCAAACAAAGCGGTCTCTTCGGCATCGATTAAATCTATCTGCGATTGTTTAACTCGTGCCTTTTGCGCCGATATCCGGCCCTCACGCGCAAAGCCGTCGAATAAAGGCAGCGTCGCCATAACCCCGGCCCGCCACGCCCTGCCCCATTCGATTACTGTGCTATTACGCGGGTCGGGCTTTGCCCAGGTATAATCATAAAAACCATTAACACTCGGCCAATATCGACTTCTGGCGACTTTTAGTAGTTCAGTCTGGAACTTTATATCAAGCTCTCGACCGAATAAATCGGGCCGATTACGGAAAGCAGCTTCAACCGCCTGCTCCATTGTCACCCTTGAAGGAATATAGGTCAGCTCATCCGACAGGGTAAAGCTGCTGTCCTGTGAAATCCCCATTATCTTAAGTAGTTTGGCCTTTGCGATATTGATGGCATTTTTGTTCTGTATCAATTCAGCCTGGAAATTGGACAGTTCCACTTCGGCCCGCAGAACATCGAAGTCCGAAGCGACGCCGCCCTGCCGTTTTTGTTTTACATCGTTTAGATGTGCCTGAGCCGAGCGAACAGCATCAGCGCTGATTTGGAATAAATGTTGATTAAGCAAAACATCGTAATAGGCATAGCTCGACTGGTAAATAACATCCTGTACGGCGGCACGCACTGTTTGGTCAGCGAGCAGAGATGTCAATTTCCCGGCGTTTATCTTCGCTGTTATTGCCCCGCCGGCAAAAATCGGCTGGGTCACTTTAAGGCCTGCCGAATAATTATCTAAATCACCAAGCGTTACCGTCTTCCCTGAGCCGATATCAAAAGACGAAACCTTGTCAAGCCGAGTATAGTCGCCCAAAAGCCCTACAGTGGGCAAAATCGCCGAATACGATTCCAGCTCGTTTCCGCGGGCAATTTCCTTTTCGCTAACGACGCTCTGCAACGTCTTATTGTTGACAAGAGCCAGCTTCAGGCAATCTTCTATACTTAACTTGCCGCTTATCCGTGTTTGAGATAGTTCCTGGCGCTCTTTGCGATTTTTCCACCGCTGGTATGCCGTATTTCTTGACATGCCGACCTCCTGGTAAAATTGCTCACTGCTGTCACAGCCGCTCAGCAGTAACGCCGCCAGTACCGCCAGAGATATCGCTCTATGCAATGGCAGGTTGTACTCAGGCCTTTTCATTTAACTGTCCCTCCTCGATACAGGCACGGATACCCGCAACGGAAAAGCAGACTATGTGGTCGATTACCCTGGGTACATCAAGAACAGGATTGTTATCTTGTCTGATTTTTCTGTAAAGATTCGTAGCCCGAACCACCTGGTATAACTGACCGACAAGAGAATGGATGCACAGCTCAGCGGAAATGGGGTCAAGCTGGGGACACAATTTACAAAGGGCATCCTTGAAAGCACCGGCTATAGGCTGAATATAGTCGGCGGCAAACATTTCCTGAGGTAGCTGCGGGTCAAGCATTTCGCGTATAACCAGGTTTATGAACTGCGGATTACCCTCCTCGGCGAGCAGGGATTCCACAAAGACCTGGGCAAAGCTGTGAACCAATTTTTTCAGGTTCGCAGGCCCCGTAGAGTTATCCATAGCGTCTCGGATAGACTTAATTCGGATTTTTTTCATTTTGTCGAGTTGACGGCGGAAAACCTGAAGGTAGAGATTATCCTTTCCGCCGAAATAATAGTTTACAGCAGCGATATTGCAGCAACCTTCTCTGGTTATGTCACGAATGGAGGTGCTGGCGAAACCCTTCTCGGAAAAGAGCTTTTCAGCAGTATCAAGAAGTCGTTTACGGACGTTATCGCCAGATTTTTTTGACTCTTTGTTCTGGTTCTGACTCATCATACGCGCCTATAACGGCAATGGAAAAACAAAACAATCACTTCAAACAACAGTATAAAACAGTCGTTTAGATTTGTCAAGAAAATTCCTCGCTCTTTCGTGAAGGATGCGTAAGCCCTTGTTGTTATAAGAGTTAGTGGTTTTGGTAACGTTCTCAAATATATCGAAATTTGCCACCGGTTCCAAATCCCTCCCCAATGTAGAAAAAAATAACCCCGCACCAATTGAGTTTAGACTTGCGCCTAATTGGTGCGGGGTTATTTGGTTATGCTCCGGTCTCTATGGTATATCCAGCGGGTCAATATCCTTGATTCTTTCAGCATAAATCTCGTACGGATATTTCTTCAGGAGTTCGTTTCTGTATTTCTCCAGGATTGCTTCTCTTTGTTCGTTCTGCATTTTCATTTTGACATTGCCTTTCATATCACTGGTGTATTCCTTTACTTTGCCTGGCTTTTTTTCTAATATCTTAACGATTCGCCACTTGACCCCCTTACGATAAAAGCCCTTCACCGGCCCTACTATTTCATTCGGCTCGGCCTTCCACAAATCCTTAAAAAACACCCCTTCATAGCTGGGATAAGTATTAAAAGGTCTGCCTTTTTTCTCCAGAGAGTATTCTTGTCTAACCGACTTGAAATCTTTGCCACTGTCCAATTCGGCCTTTACCTTCCGGGCTGTTTCAATATTTTGACACCAGATTTGGTCAATCTTGAGCGTTTCAGGCGTCCCGAATTCTTTCTTGTTCTCATTGAAGTAGGCGACTATCTGCTCTTCCGTTGGCGGGTTTTCAATATCCTTGACTTTTTCTCTCATGATTTTACTGAGCAGCTTCTCATCTTCCCGCTTTCTTATTTGCTTTAGTAAACTTTCATCCTTGTCCAATCCGCGGGATTTGGCCTCAGCGACGAAAATAGGCGTTCTCAAGACACTGTCTAATAGCCGTTCGACACCCTTTGCGGTGTTCAAATCTCTTGGGCGGGATGGTGGAGCGATTTGACACAAAGCATCGAACCAGTCCTTTAATGTTACTTTTCCATTATCATACGTTGCCAGAACAATGTTTTTCTCTTCCGGCGTCAATTCATTTCTTACTTGATTGACACGAATCCATCGCATTTTCTGGGGTTCTTTCGGATAGAGTAACAGTCTTCGGTGGATTCGGACTACTTTAGGGAAATTGACACTTAACTTTTGAGCGTTGAACTTCTTATATATCTCGCTGTAAAATTGATTTACGAGTTTGCCGGCTTTCGTCCTTTGGAGCATTGCCTTTGCGCGGATTCGTTTTAGTTTGGGATTGGTTTTTATCTTTTCGTCTATTTCCGTCTCCGTAACTGTTATTTTGTCCTTCAGATATGCTCCCAGCAGCAAGTTTACAAGTTTTTTTTCCTTAAATCGCTTAAGCGAGTCCCGGATTGATTCATCTTCCAGATAGTTTTTCCTGCGGGCTTCTATCACCATTGCTTTTTCTGCTACCATTTTCATAAGTACCGTATTAGCGTCAACCGGCCCTGCTTTCCTGTTGTAGTCGTATTCGTCACGTCTGGGCACAAGCTCAGCCATTAGCTTTTTTTTAAGTTCTTCTTTCGTGATGACGTAATCGCCTATCTTCGCGACAATATTTGCCGGCTCAGGGGTGGGTTTGCCGGCTGTATCGGTTTTCACCCGCTGCCTCACGGCACAGGAACAACAAAGCATCATTAGCAGGCCCAGGAAAGATAAGGTTGATTTGTTGAAAACTGATTTCATCATACATACTCTCCATTCAAACGGTTAAACTTTTCACTGTGTACCGGCCATATTATCTTCGTCAATTTTAGCCCGAAACAAAGCTTTTTGTGGGTCTGATTTTAACTTCATTGCCCGGATTAGTCAAATGAGGTTTTGCAAAATTAAGTCCGCTTGTCCACAGGACGCCTTACGGCAGGGACACCTGCACAGCATACCTTACGGCATTACGGCGGAAGTCATCCCTAAGGGATTCCACAATTCTTGTCCGCCATAGCTTTATGCGAAGGCGGATTGATTTTTAATTTATGCCACCTGTGCCTTAGGTATAGGTATCTTTGATTTTTGGCTCTGCCACAGGTGCGTTTTCAAACTGACCATCGGTCAGTTTGAGTATCTAAAGCTCCTGTCTTACTCGGCTTGGATAATAAACTCACCATTTTTATAGATAAGCTCACCATCGGCGTAAATCTCTCCGCCATCCGTCATATCCGCCAGCATATCCCAATGAACACCTGATTCATTCTTGCCACCTGTTAATGGGAAAGCTGCGCCGATTGCCATATGAATCGTACCGCCCATCTTCTCATCAAACAAGATGTTCTTAGTGAACTTGTTTATCGCATTATTTGTACCAACAGCCGCCTCACCGAATCGTTTTGCTCCAGGGATTTCAAAAATCTTATCCAGCAGTTCCTTTCCTTTTTCAGCATCCCACTTTACAACTTCTCCTTCTTTGACTTCAAGTGATATATCCTCAATTTCCTGGCCCATATGAATACCTGGATAGGTAAACCTGACTTTACCGTTAACCGAATCTTCCACCGGTGAAGTGGCTATCTCGCCATCCGGCATATTCAGCTTGCCCGCACAGTTAATCCATTTCCTGCCCTTGGTAGAAAAACTTATGTCAATATCTTTACCTGCAAAGCGTATATTATCCTTGCCATTCAGGCAATCCGCTATTGTCTGCTGTTTTTTCTCCAGTTCCAGCCATTTGGCGACCGGATTTTCTTCATCTAAAAAGCAGGCCGAGCAAATAAATTCTTCGTATTCACTCTTGCTCATTCCGCACTCCTGTGCGGCTGCATCTGTCGGGAAAGCACAAGCAGCCCATTTCATGTCTCTTTCGAAACTCACCGCTCTTTTGATATGAGTTGTCCTCAAATCCTTCATTGCAATACTAACTGTCTGTTTCTTCTGCGGATTAACATTTTCCAATTCTTTCAGATTAAAAGGTGCCATAACAATCAAAAATGCTTCATAATTCTCAATCATATACTTAAACATTGGTGAAATATACTTCAACTGCTCATCACTTGCATTATCATAAAATATTTTATCAGTACCATTGATCTTTATTCTAAGCTCCGGATGCGCCCCAACCGCCAACGCCTCGCGGTAAACCTCTTTTAAGAAATCTTCTGCCAGATATGATGACTGGATAAGAAACCTGTCCCCTTCTTCGAGTTCCAGCGAATAGTTAACCAACAGCTTTGCATATTTTTTGTAAATGTCTTTCATAGTATCCCCTTCGCAATTATGGGCCAATATGGCTTTGGCTAACCGTATACAGCCACCACGGAATTCTGCACATTGTTGCTACAATATGCAAAATTGAAGCGAAACACAAGTTCAACTTAAAGCTGCAGTGGAGCTAAGAATCCCGATCACATCTGTCCTGAAAAATCTCTGCGCTTTTTTCTTTCCTATTCGCTACCCGCTGTACGCTGTACGCTAACTTTTTTGTGCCTTTGCCCCTCTTTCCTCTGTCTTCTGTCCTCGGTGGCTAAATTGTATCTGTTTTTGCTTTTTCTGGTCAGTGTGAATTAGTGAAATCTGTGTCTAATTTTATGTGCTAATCGGTGTTTAATCCGTGGTTAATATCTTCGTGTCCTGGTGACTTCGTGAAGATATGAAGAGAGGGCATCCTCAAGTATAATTCGGTAGATTATTAACCCTTATACGAAAGGAGCCCTCATGAGTACTACATATTATATCGGAGCAGACGTGCATAGCAATAGTACAGA
>CAJVYK010000041.1 GCA_913009865.1 uncultured bacterium | reverse complement strand
GGCTAGGCGGACACGTGTCTAGCAGATCACTTGACGGTCCGATCTATTTATATCAGTAGGTTTATAAATTTTATTCTGTATTTTTTTTTTTTCAAGCAGAAGACGGCATACGAGATAAAGGAATGTGACTGGAGTTCAGACGTGTGCTCTTCCGATCTTTGCTCAGATGCTACAAAACAAGTTTGATTCGTGGGAAGATTTGGGACGAAATTATCTTATCGGTCGGCAGTTTTGGTCTTACGAAAAGACAAAAGAAGAAGGTCATCTCTTTGAGGACGCGTATCAGAGACTTCTCGATATGAAATCCAGTCCGTGGAATAAGTATCCGTGGGATATGGATTTGACAGATACAAAAGAAGTTGGTGATGCCAATAAAGTAAGTAAAGAACAACAGATCAATGGCAAGTAGTCGAGTAAATAAAAGGGTAAAATGTCAAAAACAAAAATAGCTATTTTTTTAGTAGTTGGCGCGGTAATTTTGGCGTTGATCGGCATATCTGTATACCATGTCTTTTATAAGCCACGGACGCTTATTGTACCAGAGAAATATACAACGATTCAGTTAGCCATCGACAAAGCAAGACCGGGGGACACAGTATTTGTAAAAGCGGGCACTTATACACAAGAAACAAAAATCACTTTCAAAGATGGCATAGATCTAGTCGGTGAGGATATGAACACTGTGATAATTCAGCTCCGGGTTCAATCAAGGCAGCACGTAATTTACGTTGATAATTGCCAAAGTGGACTTATAAAGAATCTGACCTTAGAACATATCGGCAAAGAGGATTATAAACTCAGGCCAAGTGGGATATCCATCGGAAACAGTTTTATAGAAGTTAGTAATTGCAAGATCAGGAATGCAACTGGCAGTGGGATATATATATTGGAAGGGGGCGAGCCTTTCATACACGGTTGCATTATCGAATCGAGCTTATTCTCCGGTATTATTGTCGAAGGCAAGGGAACAAGCTCTATTCTAAGAAATAATATTTTTCGACTTAACAACTTTGCTGGTATCTTTTTAAAAGATGGCGCTGCGGGACAAGTGGAAGACAATGTCTGCGAACAAAACAAAATGGGCGGCATCGTTGTAGCTGGAACGGGGACAACAGCCACTTTGAAAAAGAACAATTTTCGGACAAACGAAAGGAGTGGGATAGTTATTTATCGTGGTGCGAAGGTGATTGCTGAAGATAATATTTGTGAAAAGAATAAAAAAGAAGGTATTTATGTGGCAAGTCCGGAGACAAATGCGGTATTGCGAAATAACCATTGTCGAGAAAATGAAGGGTCCGGTATTTTTTTTGGTAATGGGGCAAGTGGTATAGCGGAAAGTAATATTTGTGAAAGAAATAAACGTGTAGGGATTTATGTAGCGACACCAGGTACAAGTGCAATATTAAAAAACAATCATTGCCGAGAAAACAAACTGGATGGGATCCTTCTTTACCAAGGTGTCAGAGGAGAGGTCGAGGGTAATATTTGTGAAGGAAATGGAAGACAAGGTATTGCTGTGATTGAAACGGCGGAAAATATAATATTGCAGGGAAATTGGTGCCGGAGGAACGAAATACACGGTATCTATTTTTCTGAAACAGCCAGAGCTATAGCAAAAAATAATATTTGCAGCGAAAATGGACAAAACGGAATCGCATTTGTTGACGGATCCCGAGGTGTTGTTGAGAATAACATATGCGAGAAGAACCATTGGCCGGGAATTTGGGTTAGTGGTAATAGTACAACAGCCATACTGAGGAACAATCAATGCAGAGAAAACAACCATTCGGGAATAATGTTTGAAGAGGGGGCTTGGGGTGAAGTAACAGGAAACGTGTGCGAGAATAATCCTTGGAGCGGGATCGCCATTCGAGGAGAAGGTACCAACCCACTGTTATCAGCCAATAATTGCAATAATAATGGGGCGTGGGGGATTATATATTGGGCTGGTGCCAAGCCGAACATCGCAGGGAATAATGTGACGATAAACAATTGGAGAGGTGGAATAAAACAAAGAGATTAGCAGCTTTTATGGCAAATACGATGATAAGGCTTAAATATTTGTTTGACCGGCAAAGGGGATAAGTTATAATAAAAACAGTTCGCTAGGGGTGATTCGCCAAAGAGCGTCTCTGAGAAAAAACCCTTTGAACCTGATCAGGATAACCGCCTGACAGGCGGTCAGGCCTGCGTAGGAAAGTGATTAAATGGCAACACAAATACAAATCGCACAGACGGGGGTAATTACCGACCAGGTTAAATTTGTCGCCGAGACTGAAAATCTCGAAGCCGAAGTTGTTCGCGCAGAAATATCCGCCGGCCGATTGATAATACCTGCGAACAAACTGCACATCAAAACCAATCTAAAGCCGGTCGGCATCGGACGGGCGCTTACCACAAAGATAAATGCAAATATCGGCACAAGCAGCGTTCGCTGCTCGGCAGAAGCGGAAATCGAAAAGATGCAAGTCGCTCTGTCCGTTGGCGCCGATGCGATTATGGATTTGAGTACCGGCGGCGACCTCGACTCTATTCGCCAGCGATTGTTAGCTGAATGTCCCGTGCCATTTGGAACGGTGCCGATTTATGAAGTTATTATTGACAGAAACGTCGAGGATATAGACAGCAGTATAATTCTTGAGGTTATTGAAAAGCAGGCCCAGCAAGGCGTGGACTTTTTCACTATTCACGCCGGCCTGTTAAAAGAACACCTGCCGTTGCTTGAGAAAAGAGTTGCAGGTATTGTCAGTCGTGGCGGAGCGTTATTGGCCAAATGGATGCTGTATCACAACAGGCAAAACCCTCTGTACGAAATGTTCGATGATTTGTGTGACATAATGGCTGAATATGATATTTGCTTTTCTCTCGGTGACGGCCTTCGTCCTGGTGCAATTGCCGACGCTACCGACCAGGCCCAGATTGCAGAACTGCGAACTCTCGGCGAGCTGACCCAAAGAGCACAGCAGGCGGGCTGTCAGGTTATGGTTGAAGGTCCCGGCCACGTCCCGTTCAACCAGATACAATATAATATGGAAATTCAGCAAAAAATTTGTCACGGCGCTCCATTCTATGTTCTCGGCCCGGTCGTAACTGATATTGCACCCGGCTATGACCACATAACATCGGCAATTGGCGGAACTGCCGCCGCTTTTTATGGCGCATCGTTTTTGTGTTATGTTACGCCCAGAGAGCATCTGGGTCTGCCGAATGCCGACGACGTTCGAGCCGGTGTCATCGCATCAAAAATTGCGGCACACGCCGCAGATATTGCCCGCGGTTTAAAGGATGTCGCCGACCGTGATAAAAGACTTAGCATTGCACGGAGCAATCTGGACTGGAAAACGCATCTGGCCGAATCGCTCGACCCCCAAACGGCTGAGAAAATACACCGCCGGGCCTGCAGGGAAACCGGAGCCGAAGAATTATCATCAGCCGATTACTGTTCAATGTGCGGCAAGGCCTGGTGCAGCATCAGGATAAATAAAGAAATCCGCGAGAGCATATCTCGTGAAGTGTGAAGCGAAACACGAAATTATGTTTTCATCGAATCCAGTTCGATAAGAGCGATTGGTGCGAAGATAAAGACCGGCAGCCAGGCCCACAACTCCGGCATCACTCTGTCGAAAACAACCTCTGTGGCGAACATTTTGCAGATAAAAGTTACGACAAGACACGCCGCCGTTATATTAAAACTAATCACAACAGCCGACTTCATCGACCTTGGGTCGCGACAAACCAGGATTGGCAGACTTATCATAAGCATCACCAGATTGATAATCGGCTCAGTAATGTGGAAATGCATTTGTGCGTAGAGCAGTGCCACGTCTTTGATTTTTGTTTTCTGGGCTGCGAGAGCGGCCAACTGCCGCCAGCTTAGCAGAGTTTTGTTTCTGGACTTTCGTCTGACCGGGATATCTTTTGGGGTAATATCACTGGCATAAGAAAGTATCGGCTGGGCGCCTCTATCGGAGTTTTTTTCAGTAAACAGCCCGCCAATTAAATCCCACCTTCCGGTTTCATAATTGTAAACCGCCCTTTCGGCTGATATCCTGCCGGTTACTTCCCAAATAGCCGACCCCGCCTTCTTGTTGCGAGTGATGATAGTTGGCTTATATAGCGTTGAGGTTTTTACGTCAAATCTCCGAGAGCAAATCAGTGAGCCATTACCATCAGCAATAAACCATACATCATAGGATTCCTGGCCGGGAATGACGTCCTGGGTACGGACAAGCTTGTCGCTGAGTGGCGGTATTAAAAATTCCTGGTCAACCACCAACAGAGCCGTCAGCAGTATTGACAGGATTACTATTGGCGCAATCACCCGCTTTAGACTGACTCCCGAAGCCATCACCGCCACCAACTCATTGCAGCGAACCATTCTTCCCAGCGAAAATACAGCCGCCACTACGGTTATCATTCCGGCAAAGTCACGGAAGTAAAGGGTGACATTCAGGCCGTAAAAAATCAATATGTTTTTAACAACAGCCATGGCGCCTAGGTTGGCATGCTCGGTAAATTCATCGAGATTCACGAACAAATCGATAATTATTCGCAAACCTATCAGCACACAAAAGGCTATTGCATAGCCAATCAAGAAATTCTTTATAACATACTTGTCCAGTATTTTCATAATTCGTATTTCGTAAGGCACAAAGTCTGCCCTGAGCGAAGTTTCAGGGGGACAAATCGTTCTTGCCCTCTGTGTCTTGCTATTCACTAACTTTAATTTTTCAGTAACTTGCGATATATACCTACAGCCAGCAAGGATAGAAACACCAATCCCGCCCACATCAATACTATTCCTGAACCGGCCTGTGCATCGGGGTTCTTGGCGATATTTTTACCCATCATTATGCAGACTATCAGCACCGCGGCGGGCACCGAGCTTGCCCCGAAAGCGCTAAGAAGATGTCCGCCCTTTTTGATAATACCCAGCCCTATGCCAATCATTATCAACGGTACACACCCTATTCCGAATACCAGCCGGGATTGTATTTCAGCTCTTATTTCAATCAACGTTTTTTGTATCTTTCTTTGAAGCTCATCTTGCAAAGCCATCAGTTTCGGGCTTGGCCCCTTTTTCAGTACCGAGGCACTCGAAGCCGGTTTTACAGTTTCCAGGACATCATCTGTTTTGAATTTATCTGTTACAGTCCCTGGTAGAATCAATCCTCGAATAATTTGCCGTCCCGCCAAACCTTCCGAGCCGTCCATTTGCTGCCACGCAGCGTTGTAGAGTTCCATCGTCAAAGTCGGCGCCAGTTCATCGCCCTCAATATGCAGCACTGCCTTTGCGCAGCGCAGCGTGCGCAAAGTCTGTTTGGTATCCGTATCGTATTCGACGACCACAACTTCTCCGGACATCTCGACTTTTTTATCTCCTCTCGCATAGCAGCTATCGGCGGTGAATTTGATGGATTTCGGCTCGCCGAGCAGGCCATAGAAGCCGTCGTTATCATCAGCTATCTTGGCGGCGATATCCTGTGCCAACAACTCAGCGGTAAGTTGTGCATAAGTCTGTCGAGCCAGTTTTTCGATTGGATAAAAAGACATCGGGTCAACCTGGATTATCTTCATTTCCTTAATCTTCTTGAACTTTATATCATCGCCCATCAGCGAGCCGAATTCTTTTGTGAACGATGACAATCCGAGGGACCACACATTCTCAGAGTCCATTTGGTAGCTGTTATACGCTGTTATTTGTACTTCGTTAAATCTTTTATGCGGATTAAAAACCACACTGGCGTTTTCAGCGGTGATAATTTTTCCTATTGAGTTGCCGTCTATCTCGACGATGACCACGCCCAGAAGCGTATTATTTTGCAGGTTGGCCTGGTCGGCATAAATCAGGTACTGTCCGTCCGGTGCCTTATAATATCCTCTTCGCTGAATATTGCGGAAAATTATCTGTTTTGCGTCGGCCTTAAGGGATTTTTCTGCGCGTTGTACGAAAACCGGCATCACGTGAAAGCTCAAAATCAGATTTGCAATCGCCACCATAATCGCCAGCGCCAGGCCCGGATAAACCAGTGTCAGCAGACTTATACCGCTTGCTCTGCATGCGTCAAGCTCATTATCGCTTGCAAATCGGCCATAAACCAGAGCCGTCGCGAACAAAGCCGCCATCGGCAGTACGAACGTCAGCGTTATCGGCAGAAAATAGCCCATAAGATGGAGCACCTGCCGAGGTCCTACGCCGTATTCCTGAACAGGGCGCAGGATACTACCCAGACTCATCATTAGTGTCAGAGCCACCGCCGCCAGGACAAAAACCCTGAAGGCCTCGCGAAATATGTATCTATGCAGGGTAAAAACCATAATCAATTTTCGATGGTTCGACTTCGCTCACCACAAGTTTACGATTTACGATTTACGATTATCGATTGTCAATAATAGAGGGCAACTTTGCAACAAAATTCTCCACTGAACGTTAATTGGGCAGTCGCCCTATTTTCTATTTACGTCAAAAATGGATACCCCTACAATAATAATAATGGGTAGTAACAGCGGATAGTGGCTACGCTGAACTCTATCGTTAATTCAGAAGTGATTTATGTTCGAGTGCAATCAAGTTAGTGTTCAAACTGACCGATTTACGGCCCAAAATTGCTATAACTCATTATTTAATAATATGTTCGGTAAAATAAAAAACAATCAAAAAGTCATTCCGACTTCGTCGGGATTCCGCAATTTTGATTTTTACACTTTGATTTTTAATTTTTCAAACTGGCCTCGGTCAGTTTGAGTTAGTGGATGACTTTATTAAGAGGATAAGTGATTATTCCCGACGCACCCGCCCGCTTCAAAGCTGGAACAAGTGACCGTTCGATTTTCTCTTCGATAATCACTTCTATCGCCACATAATCGGAATCAGCCAAGCTCGAAACAGTCGGGCTTTTTTCAGCAGGCAGAACCTTCAGTGTCGATTCCAGGTCGGCCTTTTTTACGTTCATTTTCAAACCGACTTTACTGCGGGCATCGATTGCCGCCTTAAGTAAAACGACAACGTCTTCTATCTTTTCCCGTTTGAATTTATCCTGCCAGGCCTTCTCATTTGCAATGAACCTTGTCGTAGAGGTTATCACGGCATCTATTATTCGCAGATTATTTGCCCTCAGTGATGCGCCGGTTTCGGTAAGTTCCACTATCGCATCCACCAGCCGGGCCTTTACCTCGGTAGCGCCCCAGCTGAATTCGATTTTTACACTCGTTTTTTTATCTGCGAAATATTTCTTTGTCACGTTGACCAGCTCGGTTGCAACTATGCACCCTTCTAAATCTTCCGGCTTTGTCACTTTCGATTCATTAGGCACAGCCAATACCCACCTGGCCGGTTTGCTGGTTGCTTTGCTGTAGGCAAGCTCGGCAACCTCAACCACATCTAAGCCGTTCTCCACTATCCAGTCATAGCCGGTAATGCCGGCGTCGAGAATACCGTCGGCGACATATCTGCTCATCTCCTGAGCTCTCAGCACAATCAGCTCTATCTGCTCGTCATCTATGTGCGGCTGGAAGCTTCTTTCAGAATCAGCAATATTGAACCCTGCTCTGCCGAAAAGCTCAATCGTCGCCTTTTGCAGACTACCTGCGGGAATACCTAATTTTAATACCTTTTCCGACATTTGATAATAGCCAATCCCTTCTTTATATTTTTTGCCGCAGATCGCACAGATTTAACGGATTGTCATTCCTGCAGAACCTGTCCTCCTTGGGAGTCCATAGGACTGAGCGCAGTCGAAGGAGCAGGAATCTATAATTTTTTATCTCTGTGTTCTCTGTGGCTTTTTTATTTTTTACATTTTTTCGTTTTACTTACTTTCTTTTTGGTTTTAGCTGCCGCTTTAGTTTTTACTTTAGGAGTGGTTTTTTTCTTTGTTTTTCTCTTGGCCCTTCGCGATTCGCTCTGTCGTCGCAGAAGAGCGTAGAATTCATAAGCATTTTCAGCCGAAATCTGCCTGGCTAAAAACCCTTCTATCTGCTGCTCGTCGGCCGTAGAATGAACCATTTTGTTGCTTCTTAAATATTCTATCATTTTTTTTGTAAGTGGTATGGCGTGGCCTTGCAAAGACGTGAGCATGCAATAATCGACCACGAAAGGACTGGTTCCGTCTATTTTCTCAAGAGCTTGTCTGGCCGGCCGTTTGCCGATTCTCTTCAACGCCTCCAGACTGACCGTATTATACTCGACGAATACGGCGCCTAAAGCTCTGGAAAGCGCCGAAGCTGTATCTCTTGTAAGAGGCGTATCCGCCCCCAACATCTCGACAATCTCTTCTGTTAACGAAACGCGTAAGTCGTTCAAATCAACAAAATTATCAGCGATTCTCTTAATAGCGGATTGCGCCGCCGTCTCGCTGGTATTTTCGCTAACGACAGCATAGACAATCGCTTCCACGGGGTCATCGTACGTAACTTTTTGGACCTTCGGATATTTACGTTTTAATGAGCGGTACAGCTCACGTATTTTTCGAGAGTACTCTTTACTGTCTTTCATATTTCGTACTTCGTTATTCGTTATTCGTTATTCGTTATTCAATATTCGTTATTCAACATCCTTCTTTTCCAGCCCGCTGACCGCCTGGTTTATAATGTTCATAATCTCCATTGTCTTTTTGAATTTCTCATCCCTGTGAAAGCGCAAAACAGGGCAGAATTTACTCTGTATTCTGCCGGCCAACAGCGATTGTATCCGCACCCTTGCGTGCGTTATTGCCACAAAAGTTTTGTTCTGTGAGACTTCATTTTTGCCAAAAATACTAAGATATACCTCAGCACTGCGCAAATCAGGGGCCATCTCAACTCTTGTAACGCTTACGAATCCCTCGATACGCGGGTCGCTAAGATGACTGGCAATAGCGTCACTGACCGCTTCTTTAACCAGGCGAGCCACTTTTTCCTGTCTTCTGGTCGGCATCTGTCTATTTACTATTTGGTCAAACTGACCGATTTTGAGTTAAATTTTAATATAAGTACAGGTTTAACAATAGGATAAAGACATTTGTCATTCCTGCGAAAGCAGGAATCCAACTTGTTAAAAACAGTGTTAATCTGCGTAAATCTGTGTCAAAAAAACAGAATCGGTCAGTTTATCTATTTACTCTTGGTCCTGAATCCTGACTTCTTTTACAATATTCAATATTCAATTGTCAATAGTCAATTCAAAGTGTTCTGGCCACCTTGACAATTTCATAGAAGTCAAGCACATCATCGACCTTAATATCGTCGAATTTCACTATCTTAATGCCACACTCCAAACCCGCCTTGACCTCACGAGCATCATCTTTGAAATGTTTTAGCGAATCTATAGTTAAGTCATCTCTGATTACAATACTGTCTCGTATCAGGCGTACCTTCGCCTTCTTTTTCACGATCCCGTCATTGACATAGCAGCCCGCTATCGTACCGACTTTTGAAACCTTAAAGGTAGCTCTTACCGTAGCCCTTCCGAGGGGTTTTTCTATCTCCTCCGGCTCAAGCAGCCCAACCATAGATTTCTGCAAATCTTCGGTTATACGGTAGATTACAGTGTAGAGTCTTATATCAACCCCCCTGGCATCGGCTTTTTTTAATACGTGCTCTTCACTGACGACGTTAAAGCCGATAATAATAGCGTTCGATGCCTCGGCAAGCACAACATCACCTTCAGTAATTGCGCCCGGTGAAGCGTGCAAGATTTTGATTTTCACTTCTTCGGTGCTCAGCTCAGACAAATATTTCGTTAAAACATCGACCGAGCCCTGCACATCGGCCCGGATGATAATATTTAATTCTTTGATACTGCCGGCCTCTATCTGGCTGAATAAATTATCCATCGTCACCTGAGTTCGTTTTGCCAGAGTACTTTCCCTTGAGAGTACCTGGTTTTCCTCAGCGGCGGCTTTAGCCCTGTTGATATTATCCAGGCAGTAGAATCTATCGCCTGCCCGTGGCGGCACGCTTAGACCCGTTATTTCCACCGGCATAGAGCTTGTAGCTGCCTTTATGCTTTTGCCGTAACTGTTCTTCAATGCCTTCACTCTGCCAAAGGCACATCCAGCCAGCACCACATCGCCCTTGCGTAGTCGGCCTTCCTTAATCAACAGCGTTGCCACCACCCCTCGCCTGGCTGACATCTTCGCCTCAACGATCCAACCGGTCGCCGGGATGGTATCATCGGCTTTAAGCTCGAGCAATTCGGTTATATAATCGAGATGTTCGAGCAAATCGTCAATACCCTCACCGGTAATCGCGCTGGTTTTAACAATTTCGGTATCTCCACCCCATTCAGCCGGAGTCAACCCATGTTCGGATAACTGTGAGTAAACACGATTGTAATCAACGCCGGGCAAATCTGTTTTGTTCAATGCCACAATAACCGGCACTTCCGCCGCTTTGGCGTGCGCTATCGCCTCGATGGTTTGCGGCATCACGCCGTCGTCGGCGGCAACCACCAGCACAACCACATCGGTCATATTGGCGCCCCTGGCCCGCATAGCTGTAAAGGCTTCATGTCCCGGCGTATCGAGGAACGTTACCTTGCTATCGCCCCGGCTGACCTGATATGCGCCGATATGCTGTGTAATCCCGCCCGCCTCGCCGGCGGTAACTTGCGTTGACCGTATCTTATCCAGCAAGCTGGTCTTGCCGTGGTCAACGTGTCCCAGCATTGTAGCCACAACCGACCGATTTTTGAGATTCTCTTTTGGACGTTCTTCGAATTCAGCCCGTATCTGCTCTTCCAGCGTACTCCTGCGTTCCACGGTCAACTCACAGCCGAATTCCAGAGCAACCAGTTCTGCGACATCTGGACTTATAACTTGATTAGCCGTAGCCATTACGCCCTGCTGCATCAACTTAAAAACAATATCCGTTGATTTAGCCGCCAAAGCTGCAGACAGTTCTTTTACGGTAACCGGCTCGCTTACAACTGCTTTTGTCGGCCTGGCAACTACAGCGGCGCCGCCACTGCCCTTGGTAGCGATTTTCCTGCTCGGCCTTACTCGCAGCCCTTCACCGCCGGCCGCACTAAGCCGTGCCCGTCTTTCTTCAATATCTCTTTGCCGCCGTTGATTATCGAATTTAGATCTTTTTACAGTCTCCGCATCCCGACCGTCTTGCCGGCGACCATGCGTTCTCTCTCCGTGTCTTTTTGGCGAATGTTTCTTATCCTTTATCGAAGCTGAAGCTAATTGGTCACCCTGCTTGTTACCCATCAACGGCTCGGTAACCGGCTCATCGTGTCTGGCTCTCGGCCTTGGTCTTTGCCTTGGTCTTACCGGTCGTTTCGGCTCCGGTGATTCGACTCGAACAACCTGTGGTCCGCTCAGTTTAGCCGGTTCCGGCTTTTCCAACATTGGCCCGGCGGGTAATATCAGTTCTGGTTCCTGTTCTTTGGGTTCTTCTGTCGGTTTTAGCTCTTCTGCGATTAGCACAGATGTCCCGTTGCTCTGGGATTCCGGCTGTTCCGCTCCTGTTTCGGCAGCTGTTTCGACTGCGGACTCAGCGTCTGGCTTGGTCTGCTCTGCCTTCTCTGTTTTTGCTTCTTTTACCGGCTCTTTTTGCTTTGGTTTTCGCTTCTTTCTAACTCGAACCTTCTTTAAGTCCACTTTTTTTGCTGTCTCAACCGTTGTTGTATGCTCTCCCTCGCTGAACCATTCTCGAATAGTCGCCGCCAGGCCGGCCGAAATCGTTGACATATGGTTCTTAATGTCCAGATTCTCGTCCTGGCACTTTTTCACAATCGCAGAGCTTTTTACGCCAAGCTCTTTTGCCAAAATGTAAACTCTCGTAGCTGCCATTTTTAATTTCGTATCACGCTTCACACTTCACGAGATACTCTTCACGTTTTCATTGTTCATTATCCGCTGATTCTGTCTGCTGAGCCATCTGTTTTTCCGCCTGGTTCTGTTTCGCCTCAGCCGCCAGTTGTTTTGCCTCTTCGACTGCAGCCGCAACCAACTTTTCAGCAAGGTCAGCGTCTATATTCAGCTCTTTAATCAACGGCCCAGCCCCCACATCATCCAAATCCAAAACGGATATAATGCCCAGTGCAATCAGCTTGTCAACCATCATATCATCAGCGGCTTGGACATTTTTAACACAATTCGTCAATCGCTCAACACCCTGATTGTATTCTTCCGGCGTTAGTATATCGATATCCCATCCGGTCAGTCTCGCAGCCAATCGCACGTTCTGGCCATGCTTTCCGATAGCCAGACTGAGCTGGTCTTCATCCACAACCACAGTCGCTCTTCCCAATTCGAAACACAGGGCGATTTCACTGACTTTTGCCGGCATCAGCGCATTTGTGATAAGCACTTGGGAAGACTCATTCCAGCGGACGATATCTATTTTTTCACCGCCAAGCTCATAAACTATGTTCTTTATTCTGCTGCCGCGCACACCGACGCACGCTCCAACGGGGTCAACTTTTTCATCGAGCGATGCAACCGCAACCTTGGTTCGGTAGCCGGCTTCTCTTGCCAGCACTCTTATTTCAATAATATTTTCCGTAATTTCAGGCACCTCTAACTCGAACAATCGGCGGATAAAATCAGGATGCGTTCGCGAAAGAATAATCTTAACCTGGTTGGATGCCTCTTTCACATCAAGAATCAGGCAGCGAATCCTCTCGCTTGGCCGATGCGTCTGCCCCATTATCTGTTCGGACTTTGGCATAAAACCTTCTGTCCGATGGTTCAAACTGACAATCAGTGTTCCGCCTTCGTATCGCACGACCGAGCCGCTTATGATTTCGCCCTTGCGCTGAACAAAATCGGCATAGATGCTGTCTCTTTCATCGGCCCTTATCTTCTGTATCATTACCTGCTTTGCCGTCTGAGCGGGGATTCGACCAAGCTGCTTTATATCGATTTGCTCAGCGTCCTTAAAGGCCGTAACCTCTCCGCTACTGCGGTCGATATGTACGACTATTTCACTGTCTAACTCACCAAAATGCTTCCTCGCCGCCGAGACCATCGCCTCTTCCAAATCCACAAATATCGATTCCTTGTCGATGTTCTTATCACGTGCAATGTTGT
>CAJVYK010000040.1 GCA_913009865.1 uncultured bacterium | reverse complement strand
GTCATTTGAATTTTGGTCATTAGATATTGTTTAGAATTTAGGATTTAGATATTAGTATTTATTCTAATTGGAGGTAAAAAACTATGGCAATGAGTCGGGATGAAGTTTTTCAGAAAGTGCAGGAAGTACTTATCGATGCGTTGGGGGTCGATGACGACGAGGTTACCGCTGAAGCTACTTTGATGGGAGATTTGGGAGCTGAGAGCATTGACTTTCTGGACATAGTGTTTCGGTTAGAGAAGGCGTTCGGAATAAAAATTCAGCGAGAGGAGTTATTTCCGGCTGAAAGTCTCTTAAACAATTCTGAATTTGTCAGTAACGGCAAATTGACCGAAAAAGGATTGGGTGAACTGCGAGATAAAATGTCACATACCGACCTTACCGAGTTTGAAAGCGACCCGGACATTAATAAATTAGGCGATTTGTTCACTGTCGATGTGATTGTAAATTACCTTGAGAGCAAGTTGAACCCTGCACAATAATACAGGAAGCGATATAGCCAACACGAAAAGATGCGATGGATATGGATAGACAAATTTGTTGAGTTTCACAGCGGCCAAAGCGCCGTGGCGGTTAAAAATGTAACGCTTGCTGAAGAGCATTTACACGACCATTTTCCGGGCTTTCCCGTTATGCCGGAGGCCTTAATGATTGAAGCAATGGCCCAGACAGCGGGGATACTTGTCGGCGAGGCAAATCGTTTTAAGGAAAAGGTTATCCTTGCCAAGATAAAAAAAGCCGTCTTTTTTGACTATGTAAAGCCCGGCGATACGATAAAACTGAATGCAAAAATTGATTCCATCGCTCCCGAAGCGGCAAGTACAAGTGGTAAGATTACCTGCGAAGACAAGTTAATCGCCGAGATAGATTTGATATTCAGTCATATAGACCAGAACCTGGCAGGCAAGGAATTCCCGGAGGAAAACTTCGTCTTCACTGACACGTTCAAATCGCTTTTGCGAGACGTGGTTTTTAGCGATGACAAGCAGAACTCGGAGGCGAAATAGTGAGTTCGGCCCGCGTAGTAATAACCGGGTTTGGTGCGACAAGTCCGCTCGGATTAACCGTCGGCGATATGTGGGCCGCTCTTTGTGCCGGCCGATGCGGGATAGGACAAATCACGGCATTTGACCCATCCGGCTTTAGCTGCAAATTAGCCGGCCAGGTCCCGGATTTTAAGATACAATCATTTGTGCCGAAAACATATCGCAAGGCCGTCAAACTGATGTCCAGAGACATCAAACTGGCGGTTGTAGCGGCAAATGAAGCTCTGACCAACAGCGGGCTTATTACAAAGGGCATTGACCCTGAGAAAGTCAATATCGACCCGAAGCGTATGGCAATCAATCTGGGTGCAGGCCTTATTAGCTGTGATTTGGTTGAGTTAGCTCCAGCGGTGGCTGCAAGTATCACCGAAGGCAGGTTCGATATTCGCAAGTGGGGCAGAGACGGCCTTGATTTAGTAACGCCGTTATGGCTCTTGAAATATCTACCCAATATGCTCGCCTGTCACATAGGCATTATTCACGACATTCAGGGCCCGAGCAATACTATCACCTGCGCCGAAGCCGCTGGTCATTTAGCGATAATAGAAGCGGCCCAGATTATCGCTCGCAGCGGCAGCGACATCGCTCTGGCTGGCGGCACCGAGGCAAAAGTCAATCCGATAGTTATGATTCGCCAGTGCCTGCTGCAAAGGACTACCAGCGAAAACCAAAACGACCCCGCCGCAGCCTGCAGGCCTTTTGACGCTGATGCCGCAGGTTCGGTTTTCGGTGAAGCAGCCGGGATGGTTGTGCTGGAAAATCTGGAAAATGCACGGCTGCGGAACGCAAAAATTTACGCTGAAATAGCCGGCCTCGGCCAGAGCAGCAATATCAACCCGGCGTACGAACATCTTGAGCCGGACGGAAAAGGTATTCGAATAGCGATAGAAAAAGCAATAGAGGATGCCCGGATACAGCCGAAAGATTTAGACCTGGTCATCCCGCACGGAACGGGTATAGCAGCCGACGACCTGGCTGAGGCAAAAGCTATTGAGGCCGCTCTTGGCAAAGCGGCAGCCGATACGCCGGTCTGGCCGACTAAAAGTATGCTCAGCAACACAGGTGCAGCCAGCGGAGCACTCGATGTTATCGCAGCAGTTTGCGCAATGAATGAGAGTAAAATACCTGCAGCGAAAAATTGCGACAGAAAGGCAGCCGGCTGCAGCTTGAATATTGTAACAGAGCCCCAACAGGCAGATATTCGTTATGCACTATGTTGCAGTTATACGTACGGCGGCCAAACCGCTGCGGTAGTGTTGAAAAGGGCATAGGAATTAGTGAACACGGAGTCGTTATTTGATGGATTCAACAGGAAAGATATATTTAGTTGTATCATTACCAATAATAATTCTTTCATTGATAACTTTCTGGTATCTAAGTAAAAAGATGCCAAAAGGTTCAATTCTCGCAATATGTGCTGTTATTTATATGTTGGGTTATTCAATTGATCCTGGAAACCAGCGTGCATTGTATATACTGAAAGGCACGATGCAAATGATCGGTTCTTTAGGTGCTATCCTGGGAATAATCGATCTATTTCGAAAAAAGAAAAGTCAGCTGTAGAATTTATAAATAAAGTAAATGACCGAAAACAACACAAATAATCGCGTAGTAATAACCGGAATGGGCATTGTCTGTCCATTAGGAAATGATATAGAGACAGTATGGGCGGGCTTATTAGCCGGCAAAAGCGGGGTGGCCCGAACCACTATTTTCGACGCTTCAACGTTTCCGACAACCTTCAGTGCCGAGGTTAAAAATTATGACCTGGCAAAATATACAAAAAATCCTCACCTTCACAAATACAGCAACCGTGGTTCCGGCTTTGTCATCGGCGCAACGGCCCAGGCCTGCCGACAGGCGGGTATTGACCTCGAAACCGACCAGCCCACCGACCGGATAGACCGCAGCAGGTTAGGGATTTACCTCGGAGCGGGCGAAGGTTCTGTTGATAATGACGTATTTTTCGATTGCATTGCGAAGGCCTGGAACGATACCACCGGCCAGATGGACTGGGGGCGATGGGCGCAGGTAGCTTTCGATAAGATGAATCCAATGCTTGAACTTGAACAGGAGCCGAATATGCCCGCTGCTCATATCGCAATGCTAACGGCGGCACGCGGGCCGGCAAGGAGCTGTCTTACCGCCTGTGCAGCCAGCACTCAGGCTATTGGCGAAGCAATGATGATGATTCGCAGAGCCGATGCAGACGTAATGATTGCAGGCGGTGCGCATTCGATGATTCACCCATTAGGTCTTACCGGCTTTAACCGTCTTACCGCCCTATCGACAAGAAACGACAGTCCCGAAACGGCATCGAGGCCGTTCTCCGCCGGCAGAGATGGCTTTGTCCTTGGCGAAGGTGCAGCGATACTAATTCTCGAATCGTTGGCCTCTGCGAAGAAAAGAGGCGTCGAAATTTTAGCTGAGGTCATCGGCTATGGTAGCAGTTCCGATGCCTTCAGAGTTACCGATATGCATGAAGAGGCAAGAGGCGCAATACAAGCTGTAACTTCTGCATTAGCCGATGCAGGCATTAGTTATAGAGATGTAGATTATATAAACACGCACGGCACAGGTACATCCGAAAACGACTCGATAGAAACCAGGGCGATTAATGCGGTTTTCAAAGAAAAGGCCAAAGACATTCCCGCCAGCAGTGTCAAGAGTATGTTAGGCCATTTAATCGGGGCCGCCGGAGCAGCCGAATTGATTACGTGCGCTCTGGCGATACGCGATAATATAGTCCCGCCAACGATGAATCTGACAGACCCCGACCCCCAGCTTGATTTGGATTATGTACCGAATGAACCAAGAAAGATGCAGGTCGATATAGCAATGAACGAATCTTTCGGATTCGGCGGACAAAATAATGTGGTAATTATCAAAAGATACAAGGAAGTGAATAGTGAATAGTATTTAGTGAATAGTAAATCGAGGCCCCTGAGGGGCACTAAATACTAACGACTAAACACTAACGACTAAACAATGATAGATATTAAGCAAATACGAGAAAACCCGGAAAAGTTCAAAGCTGCCTGCGAAGCGAAGAAATTTGACGTCGATATTGATAGGTTACTTGAAATTGAGAATGAACTTCGCGAACGTAAGTCTATCTTGCAAAATATTTCCACTGACAAAAACCGAATCGGCAAATCAATTCCAAAACTATCAAAAGACGAAAAACAATCTGCACTTGCCAAACTTTCAGAATTGAAGCAGAGCGAGGCAGAATTTCAAAACCGAATTAAAGAACTTCAGCCGGAATTCGATGAGCTTATGCTGCAGGTGCCTGCCCCTGCTGATGACGATGTGCCGGTTGGTAAGGACGATACGGAAAATATTGAAATAAGAAGAGAGGGGCAGATACGTAAATTCGATTTCGAGCCGAAAGACCACCTGCAATTAGGCCTGGCTCTGGATATTATAGATATCGAGCGAGGCGTAAAATTAGCCGGGACGAGAAACTACTTTTTGAAAGGCGACGGCGCACTATTGCACTGGGCGGTTCTGCGGTTTGCGATGGACCAAATGGTCGGCAAAGGATATGTACCGCTGTCGGTTCCGCTGCTGGCCAGAGACGAAGTAATGAGAGGTACCGGCTATTTCCCCGGCTCCGAGGACCAGACATACCAGATGGAAAAAGACAACCTCAGTTTAGTCGGCACCGCTGAGGTTCCGATGACAGCTTATCATAGTGGGGAAATATTAGACTCCGAAGAGCTGCCGTTAAAATACGCAGCAATGTCAAGCTGTTTTAGGCGCGAGGCCGGCGCAGCCGGCAAAGATACGTATGGCCTTTACAGAATCCATCAGTTCGATAAGGTTGAGCAGGTGGTAATTTGTGAAAACAGCATCGAGGAGAGTGAAAAGATACACGCCGAGATTTTAGCCAACGCCGAGCAGGTAATGGCCGCACTGGAACTGCCCTACCGTGTCGTCAACGTTTGTACCGGCGATTTAGGTAGAGGCCAGGCCAAGAAATTCGACATTGAGGCCTGGATGCCATCAAGGGGGCGAGGGGGGGCTTACTGCGAAACGCACAGTGCAAGTAAGTTTTATGATTTTCAAGCCAGAAGAATGAATCTGCGATACAGAAGTTCGTATCTCGTGAATCGTGAATCGTGTATCGCGAATCCGCCGTTAGGCGTGCTGCGCAGAACCACGAACCACAAATCACGAACCACGAAGTTTTGCCATACATTGAATAACACCGTAATTGCATCCCCAAGAATACTGATACCCCTTCTGGAACTCTACCAGAACGCCGATGGCTCAATCACTGTGCCGAAGGTGCTAAGGCCGTATATGGGCGGCAAGAAGAAAATAGTTCGTGGTTCGTAGAGTTGTCATTCCTGCGAAACCTGTCCTGAGCGGAGTCGAAGGAGCAGGAATCTATATCTTTTTCTGCCACAGAGGCCACAGAGAAAATTAAGTTTTTTTTCTTTGAATACTATTTAAAAACTTCAGGGTATTCTCGTATTTTATCTTATGTTTATCTTTTAGACCTTGGCTGTTAGCGTCCTCGGTAATTATTCTGCGTACTTCTGAAAGCCTCTCTATATTTGCCGCCCATAGTTTTTCGCTGTAAAATTTTCCGTTTTCGTCTTTCATTGGCACATCATACTCGTGATAGTCACAACAAGTCCACGGAGTTTTTCCCTCTGGAGCTATATCATTAAACTTTTCTTCCGCTTTCGGGGTTACCGCAAAACCTATCCAGTTCTGCTTTTCACCATATTCATAGGCATCGATAAGGGCAGAACCCACGAATATGTTTTTCTTTTGTTCAGCATATAGCCGTCCGGTTCCCAAGGCACCTCTTACAGGATGGTGTTTCATAACCAGTTCGGCACAAGTAAGTAAAGACCCATAAGCAATTGATATAAAAGATTCATAGGAATCATCTAAGGTATACGCGAGAAAAGTATCTGAAAACCAAGTGGTAAATATTCTTGAGCGTAAATCCAATTTTTTAAAACGTTCCAGTATTTTATTATAAAGTTCTTCGACAAAAACACCATAACAATGCGGATGGGTTAGGAAGTCAAAATCAAGTACATACTTTTTGAAGCCTAATAGATCAAAATAAGCTACCCAACAATTTCCGTTTATGATATTTTTATTGTTTTCCATTTTCCTCTGAGTCCTCGGTGGCCTATTTAATTCCCTTTTCTGCGTTTTCTGCGGAGCATCACCGCACCAAGGCCGAGCAGTAAGACGATAACGGTGCAAGGTCTACGAATCCAGGCCAACCTTCTATCTTTTGTCCAGGCCCCTCAAGAGGTACTGGTTGAATTCCTTCATATCCCGAAATCCTGAGCCTGGTGGGGGCTTCTGTCCACTGGTCAAGAAGGCTTTTTGTGACTTTGGCAAGATTTTCGTTGGAAGGATTCCTTCAGAAACTAATTCGGCTATTTCGGCCTCAGTTAAAGGCCTGGAAGCAGAAGCATCGCCAACGGTTACGCTATCATCTGCGGCCCAGTTAGAACCATCCCAAGTCTCTACTCCGCTATCCTCAGAAACCCGAAGTAAAGTGCCATCTAACAAACGTGAAATAATCATATCACCAAAACTCCTTTAATAACTGTCGATTTCCTGCCAACGAGGATTGCTGTTTGTTCCGAGTTCGTAACCTCCCCTTCTGTTTCGGAGCCATAGTTGATTTGTGTCTGTATCAATAACCCAACAAGAATTATTGCCATTGCTCGCTATTTGGTAACGACCATTTTGGTAACAACTATTACTATTCGTGTTTCTCATACCCGACAAGATGACAATGATTAGAAGGAGTAAGAGTATGCAATAACAACCACACCAAGATTGTAAATGTTGCAGAATTTTTTTCATTTTTCTTGCCCTCTCAAAAACTATTGTTTTTCCGCCCCAATAAAAAAAGGGCACCGCTATATCGCCCAATAATAACAGAGAATAGACAGCAAAACGAACAAAATTTGCATTAGCGGCCCAAAAGACGTGTTTCCAGCCCAAAAAACCAGTTTGCAATGCCACGTTGTTGACTTACAATGCCTCAAAGCATGCTTACTCTGTCACAGGTCACACTTACTTTATCACGGAGTAAGCTTCACCCGCCACCGGTTACGGTTACTTTGTCGCGTATCACACTTACTTTGCCTTTGAGGAAGCTTACTTTGTCGCATATCACGCTTACTTTGCTACGGAGTAGGCTTACTCTGTCACAGGTCACGCTTGCTTTGTCATGGAGTAAGCTTCACCCGCTACGGAGCACGCTGCGAAATGGCAACGGATGACTCGTTGCTCTCTACGGATGACCCGTAGATGTCCCCGGATGACTGGCGGAGGCCAGCGGATGACTCGTTCCCCGGAGTGGATGACTCGCGGAGGGCAGTGGGAGACTCACGGAAGTCCGCCGATGACTGGCGGAAGGCAGCGGATGACTCACTCCGTGGAGTGGATGACCTACTCCGTGGAGTGAGAGACTGCCTCCACCGAGTGGACGATTTACTCCGTGGAGCCGATGACCCGCGGGAGCAGGCAAAAAGTAAACGTGATTTGCCTCAATGCCAACTTCCAAAGCTCCAACCTTTTCGATTTATTATCAATTATTTATTTTTTCTCTGTGAACTCTGTGCTCTCTGTAGCTAATTTTCTTTTGTGCCTTTTTGTGCCTGAAAAAAGAAGAGACCGGATAACAGGATAAAAAAGATAAATGCAAAAAGAAATAATTCATCCGGTCAATCCTGTCAGAAAATTCTTTGCGTCTTTGTGCCTTATTTTCCCTGGTTTCTCCTATCCGCTAACTTTCTGTGTTCTCCTTCGACTACGCTCAGGACAGGTCTGCGTCTAAAAAATTTGTGTTAATTCGTGCCAATTCGTGGCTAAAATTAGTCTTGAGTCTTATCTCTTGAGTCTGTAGTCTGTTTCGCTATGGACGACATCCAGCGAAAGTTAGCTCTGATTGACAAGCAATTAGCCGCTGCCCCTCTCGCAAATTTTCACAAACAAATCATAAGCACAGCCCCCCTGCTGTTTGCTGCCGTTGGCCTTATAGCAGGAATCCTGATACAAAACGTATTCGGCTTATCAATACAATGGTGGTTGATTCTACTTGCTTTTTTTGCAATAGTAACCAGCCTACTCTTTGCCGGGCAACGGTTTTCTTTCAATAATCAATTATCAATAATCAATAATCATTCTATTATTGCATACCTGGCTTTGGCTTGTTTTGCCTGTCTTGGTGCGGTTCGGCTGACAAGTTTCTACCAGCCGGCCCCGAACGACATTCGCCACCTCATCGGCGACGAAAGAAGATTAGCCACAGTCCATAAGGACTCCATAGGAGAGGACACAGAGAAGGGGGATTTGACGCAGATTTCGCAGATTAGCGCAGATAAAACAACTTGTCGTTCTGAACGAAGTGAAGAATCTCTTATCACACCAGTACCAAGTCCTTCAGCTTCGCCTTACGCTGACAGCAAAAAACGCTGTGAACTAAAATCCGTGAAATCTGTGAAATCCGTGGTTAAAAAATTAAATGAGCGAACACTTGCGACTATTCGCGGGCTAATTGTTACCGAGCCGCGCATTAACAATAGTCGGCAATGGGAATTTGCGAAGTTTAAGCCCACCGACCCGGCCAGCAGTTTCTACCTTAAGGTCAACGAAGTGAAAACCGTTGCCGGCTGGGCGAAGGCAGCCGGCAATGTACGAGTGCAGGTCGCCGAGCCGGTGCTGGACCTAAAGGCCGGTGATTATATACAGGCATACTGCTGGTTAGACAGATTCAAACAAGCTACTAACCCAGGCCAATTCAATACAGCCGAGTATTTAGCTCGGAAAAATGTTTTTATCGCAGCTTCCATCAAATCACGAGGTGGCATCAAACTGTTAAGAAACAACCATGCGGGTATTTTCACAAAAATAAAAAGGAAGCTAAGAGAAACAGCAACTAACGCATTGCTGGACAACCTGTCGCTGGAAGACAGAAGCCGTGGTCTGCTTGAGGCGTTGCTATTGGGCTATAGAGGAAATATCGACAGCGGTACTTACAGGGCATTTCGCAAAACAGGTCTTTTGCACTTTATCAGTCTTTCCGGGATGCATCTTGGTATTTTGGTGGGGATTATCTGGTGGCTGTGCAAAACAGCAGGGCTGATGAAACGCGGGCGGGCGATTATTTGCATAATTGCGATAGGCGTTTTTTTATTGATTGTTCCGCCGAGAGCGCCAACGTTAAGGGCGGCTATTATAGCTTTTGTTTTTTGCATATCGTTTTTCTTCCGCCGACATTCCAATCCTCTCAATACACTATCGTTAGCAGCGATAATTCTTTTACTTATAAGGCCAACTGCCCTGTTCGAAGCCGGCTGGCAATTGTCGTTCGCCGCAGTGCTCGGGATTATACTTTTTGCAGACCGAATCCACTTCTTTCTATACGAAAAATTAACGAACCGGTCCTGGTTCAAGGAAACCCCGAAAGCGAAACCATTTTTTCGCATAATCTCAAAACCCGGGCCATATCTACTGAGATTATTCTCCATAGGCCTTGCCGCCTGGCTGGGCGGGGCTGGTGTTTTGCTGTATCATTTTTACACAATTAACCCACTCACAAGCATCTGGACAGTGATTACTTTTCCATTTGTAGCTTTGATTTTAATTACTGGATATTTGAAAATAGCTCTGTCCTTCCTGCTGCCGACTGCAGCGTTGGGATTGGGCATAATCGTGAACTTCTTATCTGATTCGCTGATTTGGGTTGTAGAGCGTATTGCAAACTCAGGTTTATCACAAATACTCATAGGCCGCGTACCACTTGCTCCAATAATTTTATATTACTGCTTTATCCTTTTCGCCGGCTTTGCTTATTTTCGCCGGCCACTAATTAAAAAGATAATCTGTACGGTGATGGTTTTGGCGATAATCGTTTTCCTTAGCGTTACGAAATGGCAGAGGATAAACCGGGACAATCTAATTATCACCGCCCTCGATGTCGGCCACGGCCAGGCGATACTGGCCCAATTGCCGGGCAAAGCCAACATCTTGTTTGATTCCGGCTCACTGTATACTAATGATGTCGGCAAGCGAATTGTCGCGCCCTTCCTGAACTACAGCGGAATAAATAAAATCGACGCAATTATCATAAGCCATAACGACATCGACCATATCAACGGAATACCTGAGATTATCGAGAACTGTAACGTCGATAATGTTTACGCCAACGACGCATTTTTTAGCAGGATCGACCAGCCGGGTACAGCAAAATTTCTCAATGACTCTTTGCGAGAAAAGGGTCTTAAAATACAACCTTTAGGCAGAGACTTGAATCTAAGCGGCAGTGCCGGAGTAGAAATACTTTGGCCGAGCGAACAGGCCGGCCGGAATGAGCAATTAGCTGACAATGACAAATCGCAGGTTACACTGATTGAATTTGCCGGCAAAAAGATACTTTTGTGTTCGGACATCGAGAAATTTGCACAAAGACAGCTTCTGCGGCTTTACCCCAATCTAAAAGCCGACATTGTCATCGTCCCTCATCACGGCTCAGTCACAACGACAGATACTGATTTTCTGGAGAATCTCAAGCCGGACATTTTGATATACAGTTGCAGCCGAAGGCAGTATGAAAGACAGCAGACAATCACGCAAACAAACAAGGCAGAGTCATTCTATACAGCCAGAGACGGAGCCATTACTGTTTGCATCGATAAGGATGGCAGGATAAAAACCGTGCCCCGTAACCCGTGACTTGATTCACTATTTACTAACGACTGACAAAACGGTCTTCACTTAGGCTACACTATTCTATAAAAAATTCCTTAATTCGTTTGATCCATCCAAAGTCGGCAAAAATGTCAATCATTATTGTCGCAATAATAGTGGCAATAACAGCTACAACAATAGCACAAATAAGATGCGATGTTTTTTTGAATATCCAGCCAATTATCGATGACTTGGCTCTTTCTTCATTTTTGTTTTCTGCTTTCGGCTGCTTATGAATTGATGCATGGTCTCCAGTCTGCACATTTTCGGCTTGAACATCGCCGAGTACACCTCGAAAATTCTGGATGTTGATGTTAGCTTTCTCCTCTTTCGCGGGAGTAGTATTTTGCTCTGTTTCTGCTGGCGATTTGGCAAGGTCTGTTTCTGTTTCAACTGTGCTAAGTGCTGCCTTGATTAAAGCCCTTTTCTTTTTGCCTCGATGATATTCGTCCCGCTGGTTGCTACTACCATAAACATTCCATACTATCTTAGTAGCCGGAGCTTGCTTATCCACAAGCCCCGGACTGTTTCCTTCGTGAGCGTGTATCACTGCCAACAGGAAGTATTTACGTAGTTTATCTTCCAGTTCGTCCTCTGGTTTTCGTGCAATAAGCGGGGTACCCTCGCCAACAAAAAGGTCATCAAAATCATCTCTTTGGCATAACGTATCCAGCGGGTTGAGCGAAAGTTTAAGCCGGTAGTAATATCCATTAACATCCGACATATTGAGTGCAAGAGGGTAATATGAGTAAAGCTGGTCGCCCCCTTTTACTATTTCGTAGCCTTCAGGGCAGTTTTGCTTTGCGTTTTCCCACCACTTACCAAGTATGTCATCATCAGAATTATCAGGAAGCCCCTTGCCGATGCGCAATTTCTTGTCTTTCAGAGCAGCATTTATTCCATCTTGCCAGACACTCATCCATTTCTCAAAGCGTTTTAGAAAATCGTTTATTCGACTTTCAAAAATGTCCCTATTGGCACGAATGGCAATAATGCTATCAACTTGACTTGCTATACCCGTCAGGAAATCGCTATATTTTTTCTCATCCATTTCAGGTGTAGTATAAACCGTTTTAGGCTAAAAGGCAAAGATTTGCCCCATTTTTCCTTGATTTGCAGCCACTAATCAGGTATAGTAAAGAACATAAGTGAGTAATGTTATTGCACTGAATTTTTGACGTTTCGTCTTAAACCGGCAAGTTTTGAAGCAAGGAAACGCATAAAAGTTGGTGCTCGTTTGCCTTCGGGTAGAACGGGCGCTGCTTGTGTGTTCTGAGTGGGCCTTGCCGGGCCTAAGAGGAGCGCAACGTGGTGGCGCCCTTTTTAGTGCGCCGGAAAACTATTAGCCCATTTTTTGAGAAGGAGAGAGAAAGTGAGAACGAGAATTGTTTTGCTGGGAATGGTGTTTGTATTTTGTCCTGCGAGTGCCTATGCAATTAACTATTTTTATGATGGCGGAGGTAATTACATTGTTGATTGGGACAGTAACGATGAATCTGTTTTTGTAGACTATCTTCGGCCTGATGACCGCACCCACCTTGATATAGTGTCTGGAGCAAAATTTGAATACGGCGAATACGTGTCTGGCTGGGGCAACAGCACTATAGATATTAGCGGTGGGAGTTTATGGGAATTTACGGCCTACGACAACTGTCAAGTAACTGTTACGGGTGGGGATACCAGCAGCTTATATCTCGAAGATAACAGCTCGCTTAATATGTCAGGTGGATGGCATAGAGTTGTAGCGCATCAAAATAACACTGTTTCTGTTACGGGAGGCTATTTATATCAGTCCAATTATGCAGGTGGAGCATCCACAATGGATATTACAGGAGGATATATTATTGACGATATTGCTGCTGATGGAGAAGCTGTGATTACAATTTATGGCACAGATTTTAATTATGATTACGGCGAAGTTCCTGTGGGCAATCCAATTAAATGGTCTCAATTTTCAGGAAATATAACTGGCTATATTGGCGGAACTAATTACGTAAGTTTTAACTACTATGTCTTCGACAATGCCTCAATAGTCCTTGCCCCTATCCCCGAACCGACCACACTTTTCCTGCTCGGCCTCGGTGCGGTGATTTTGAGGAAAAGACGTATCCTTCGACCGTGCTCAGGACAGGTCTCGTGAAGCGTATCTCGTATTGCGTGATTTGTACAACATCGCCGTGCCGGTCCGCCATTGGCGGACTAAACAACCCCCAAGGTGAATTAAAACCCCACGT